>NZ_JBEXDX010000040.1:0-78739 GCF_040605995.1 Streptomyces sp. NPDC005492 | reverse complement strand
GCCTGGTACTGCGCCCATGTGCCGCTCCACGCAGACCGGTCCCCGGCCTATGCACCAGGCGGAAGCCGCGATCCTGCCCTGGACGAGTCCCGCGACGTGAGGGACGAGTGGCAGGAAACCCTGCGGCTCTCGGCCAAGTGACTGGGTCGCCTCGAAACCTGAGCCAGCCCTGTTGCCATGGGGCTGTTGCTCACTCTGACCAGTTACGGGACAGGTCTAAGTCGCCGAACGCGCCGCAGTTGGCGCCCATATGGGGCACAGATGGCACGCGGACGATGCGCGTGCCATCCGGTGAATCGTTCGCCATGCCGAGGTTGGCGCGTTCAAGAAGCCAGGCGGCTCAGGTCTGATAGGCACTGAACGGCACGGCGTTTTCCAGGGCGAGATCCCGCCAAGCTAGATACTTCTCGATGTCTGGCTCCTGGATCAGCTCCCGATTGATCTGCGTTCCATCGGGACGGTAGTTGAGGTGGACGACGGTCGCCTCGTCGAACATCCAGAAGTCCTGCTCGGGCAGTCCGGGATTCCCCTGCTCGGTCACATCAATGATTCGGTAGTCCTCCCCGGCCGCGACGTTTCCAGGGATGCCCCATGCGAACGAGTAGCGGCTGTATGGCGTGAGCGGCCGACGAACGATCTTGGCGCGGGTCATTGTGCGTCCCGCCGTCGCGTGATCCCGGAGCGTCTTGTGCCAGGACCCGTTGAAGCCCTCCGGCATCGGATTTCCGGCGAGGAAGGAGTGGAAGGTCTCAGACTCGCCGGGCATCGTGTACGTCTGATGCACTTCGAGCCGGAAGGCGGAGCGTTTGAAGTCGCGAGCGTACGCTTTCCACTGGTCGCCCTCCAGGTACACGGGTTCAGGGCCAAACTCAGGCACGTGCGGCCTCCTTCGGGATGCGTTCTGGGATCAGCACGACCGACCTACTGTCCGGTGTCGGTCGTGCCAAGTCGAAGCCCTGTACGGCTGGCAAGCCCGGTCCTGGCGTGGTGCACACAGCCGGAAAGTCGCCGTTCTGGAACGTGCCGTCTTCGCCGGTTTGTGTAGCGAGCAAACTACGCACCGTTGCACCTGAGCGACAAGGCCATCCTCGCTCTAATCACGTAGTCGCATAGAACGGTGGGTGTGAGTGAGCATGACCAGGAGCGGTTGAAGTAAGGGGGTGAGGCAGCCATGCTTCGGAGTCGAGGAACCTGCTCCAACTCCCGCCACAGGAACGGGCGTTACCGCCCTGATCGCGCTGTTTGTAGGTGCCGCGCCGCCGCCCGGCGGTAGACGATGTCTCCGTGTGGTGCGCGCTCACCAGAACTCCGTTACCGCCCGCCGGCCCACGGTGCCTATGAAGACTCTCCAAGCCGCCACCCCCACCCGCAACAACTCCCCGCCGTCATGCTTCGAGTCACGCAACAGGATGGCGCCGTCAATGTGAGCGCACTCCACGCACTCGGTTCCGCTACCGCCGCTGTAGGACGACTTGAACCACTGGTGCGTTGAGGGCGCCGACATCAGGACTCCTTGCTTATGCGGTGGACGATGTCCGTGGAGGACTCAAGATCGAGTGCCTGTGCGCTGAGGTACTCGAACGCCAACCTATAACGCTCCAGTTCCGGTCGCTTCTCCATGAAGAGGCCGCCGCTGAGCAGGTCTACGTACACCACGTCCAGGTCCGGAGTCGGGCCTCGGAGGATGGCGAAGCTCCCAACGGCCGCTGCGTGTGCGCCCTTTGAGAAGGGGAGTACTTGGATGGTGACGTGGGGGCGCTCGGCGAGGGCGAGTAGGTGCCCGAGCTGCTCTCGCATGACCTCGCGTCCGCCGACCTGACGACGGAGTGCTGCCTCGTCGATCACGCACCAGATGCGCGGTGGTTCGTCTCGGTCGAGGAGCTCCTGGCGCTTCATCCGGATGTCGACCATGTGTTGTACCTCCCGCTCCGGGCATTCCACCTCCGATGCTCGGTGAACAGCCTCGGCGTAGGCGCGAGTTTGGAGCAGGCCGGGGACGTACATGCAGGCGTAGTGGTCTTCGCGTACGACCTCGTCCTCAAGCGTGAGCATGAGGTTCATGGACTCGGGGATGGGGTCGGCAAGCGATCGCCACCAGCCTTGGATCTTGGCGCCCTTGGCCAGCTCAACGAGAGCGAGACGTTCTGCCTCGGAGGCTCCGTATTCGCGGCAAAGGGCGTCAACAACCGGCCACTTGACCGTGCCCTCCTTCGTCTCATAGCGACTCAATGTGGCTTTCGAGATGCCGACCCGGGCGCCTGCCTCCTCCAGGGTCAAGCCCTTGGATTCGCGGAGTCGGCGCAGGTCGGCGCCTAGCTGGCGCCTTCGGGTAGTGGGTCCAACTGGCATGCACTCAGCCCTTCATGTCGATCTGTCAGATCGTGCTGGTTGCGTGAGCTCGACGGCAAGACAGCGCGCGCTGGGGGCGCGCGACGTCGATGCACGCTCCTTCCTGCAGGAAATGAGAGTTCCATTTTGAGAGTTCCAATACAACCCTCGGTGCGAAGGTAGTTACGCATCGCAACCTGCCATGCAGGTGGAGGGGGTGAGGCATGGACTGCATGACGTGCACGCCAAGGAAGGCGTGGGAACTGCCGTTTCTGGCGGTACCCGAAGAAGTGGCAGCGCTGCGACGGGTGTTACGGATCCATCTCAGGATCTGGGGCCTGCAAGAACTGACCGGCGATGTCCAGCTCTGCGTCAGCGAGCTCGTATCCAACGTGATCACTCACGTGGGTGCAGGTACGCCGACCACCCTCGCCGTCTCCATGAACGGCACCCGGCTGCGTGTCGAGGTCTACGACCCCGACACGCGCGCCCTACCGACCCTCTTGGACGCAACCGACCATGCGGAAACGGGGAGAGGTGTGGCTCTCGTTTCAGCCATCGCCGACCGGTGGGGCGTTCAGCTCCTTGCTGACCGGAAGGTGACCTGGTGCGAGTTCGCCACTGGTCTGCATGCGCGCGACGGGTACTGCCCTAGTCATCGGGCAAGCCGGCTTGCGGCGGCAGCGTCAGAGGTAGCGGTGATCGATGCCATCTCTGACCCTCTGAAGCCGAGTGGCGTCAACCAGCAGCAATCGCGGAGTACGTCCAGACGTCCGCCGGGAGCGCGTGCTTCAACTTCCACTTAATCGCCATCGGCTTGCTCCCCGTGTGGTCCTCGAACTCGGCAGGGCCGAGCAGCATCCACGGTTGGGCGCCCCCGATGTCAGTGCTTTTGTATCGGCGGACAAAGAGCAGGACATGGCTGCCCCCGGCCACGTGATGCTGGTAGCGCAGACCTGTGGGAGACGTTTCCGACGTCTGGTTCTGGGACTCCCAGTGGAAGAGGGTCTCGCTCAACGCGTAGTCGTGGTAGCGGGTTTGCGGAGAGAAGTCCTTCTCGTCCTTCTCTAGGGTGATGAGGAGGGCGTCGGTCTTGATTGACTCGCACCACTTCACGCCCTCGCGGAAGTCGCCTGGCATGAAGCCGCCGATGTAGGACTGGCCAAGGGCGGGAAGGATCTCTTCGCGGCTGTACGAGGCATGCACGGTCAGTGGAATGCCGTTATGCCCGCCAACACCCAGAAGCGGGATCGGCACGTGTTCCGTGTGGGCAAGGTTGTACTCCAATACCTGACGCAGTTCACTTCGAACCGCGTGCTGCTTATGGAGAGTTGTGAATCCGGCGTCGTAGTCTGCGAAGCCCTTGCGTGTGACACCGCCTAGCGGCCATAGCTGGAAGAAGAGCATGCGGGCATAAGCCTGGCCCTGCTCGTCGAGTTCGTCGTACGACGGAGCGTCGTCCGTCAGCATCCGCGTGTAGGCGGCTACCCGCAGCGGGTCGTCTACGTGGAGGAAGGCGGATGCGCGCTTGAGGAGGGCGGCTTCCCCCTCCGGCGGTTCCCCTTGCAGCAGACCGGAGCGGCGCAGCAACCCGGTCCAGGAGTTGCCGTTGCCGCGGTACAACTCCTTTAGTTCGCGGCCACTCTCGTGCAGGTACCGGCTGAGCCTCGGCTCGGCATAGTCGGCGACCTCGCGGGCCAGCGCTGTGACGTTGACGCCAATCTGGTCCTTGATGTTGGCGATGATCGTTTTCTTGGCCTTCTCTTCAAGGATGATCTGGCAGCCAGACGGCAGTTGCGGGAAGTCGCGCTCAATGTTGTCCAGGAGTCGCTTGCGAGTGAGGTTCGTGAGCGCCCGGAACTGGTTCTCGAAGCGGAACTCCTTGCGGTGCTGCCCAATGAAATCCAGCACGGTGAGCACGGCCTTGTCCTCTGTGCGGCGAAGGCCTCGGCCGAGTTGCTGAAGGAGAACGGTGGCGCTGGAGGTGGGGCGCAGGAGAAGCAACGTATCCACGTCAGGGATGTCGAGCCCCTCGTTGAAGAGGTCGACCGAGAAGATCACTTGCAAGGCACCCGACTTGAGGTCTGCCAGGGCCTGTCCGCGTTCTTGGGCGGAGGACTCCCCGGACAGGGCAACCGCATTGATGCCGGCTGTGCGGAAGGACTGTGCCATAAAGCGCGCGTGCGCAACTGAGACGCAGAACCCCAGCGCCCGCATGGTCCCAGGGTCGGTGACCTTGTCCCCGACGGCTTTCACCACCAGCCGTGCTCGTGCCACATTTCCTGTCAGTACGTTGCTCAGGGCGCTTGCGTCATACGCCCCGCGTTTCCACTCCACTGTGCTTAGGTCAGTGGTGTCGGTAATACCGAAGTAGTGGAAGGGACTGAGGAGTTCGTTCTCAAGTGCTTCCCACAGCCGCATCTCGGCGGCGATGCGACCGTCGAAGAACTCGTCCTGGATGTTCTTGCCATCCATGCGTTCGGGAGTCGCGGTGAGCCCGAGCAACTCAAGCGGCTGGAAGTGGTCAAGGATCTTCCGGTATGTCGGTGAGGTCCCGTGGTGGAACTCGTCGATCACGATCACGTCGAAGTGATCACGAGCGAGACGGTCAAGTGCTCGTGCGTTCAGCGACTGGACGCTGGCGAACACATGCGTCCAGCGCTCCGGGATCTCACCGCTGTGCAGTGACTCCCCGAAGTTCGCGTCCATCAAGACGTCTTGGTAGGTCCGCAGAGACTGTTGCAGGATCTCCTTGCGGTGAGCGACGAACAGCAACCGCAAGTCCCGGCCGTGCTTCTTCCGCAACTGCTTGTAGTCGAGTGCAGCCATCACGGTCTTGCCGGTGCCAGTCGCTGCGACCAGCAGATTCCGGTGTACGTCATGTACTTCCCGCTCGACTTCCAATCGCTCCAGCATGTCGCGTTGATGCGGATACGGACGTACCTCAAGCCCGGACAGCGTGATCCTGCGGTCTGCGGCGGCGGTGGAAGTGGTCCCTCCCGCGATGGCCAGGGCTTCCTGGAGTCGTTCTCCATCAGCGTCGGGATCGTAGGTCTCGAAGGACGGATCGTTCCAATACGCCTCGAAGGTGGCCTCGAACTTCCGCATGACGTCAGGCGTGGCGATTGAGGACAGCCGAACGTTCCATTCCAAGCCATCGAGAAGCGCAGCCTTGGAGAGGTTGGAACTGCCTACGTATCCAGTGTCGTAGCCACTGTCGCGGCGGAACAACCATGCCTTGGCGTGCAGCCTTGTCGATCGCGTCTCATAGTTGACCTTGACCTCGGCGTTGAACTCCCGCACCAAACGGTCCAACGCGCGCCGTTCAGTCGCGCCGATGTAGGTCGTTGTGATTACACGTATCGGCACATCTCGGTCGTGCGCTGCTTTCAAGGACTGCTCGATGATGCGCAGGCCATGCCATTTTACGAAGGCGCAGAGCAGATCCACATGGTCAGCAGTGGCGAGCTCAGCACGCAGCTCGAAGCCGAGGCTCGGGTCCTCTGGCGCGTTGGTGATGAGGGCCGTGTCGGACAGGGGGACGCCTGGGCGCACGGCAAAGACGCCCGGCGCCTCTTGCCGCGTGAGCGCGAGGAGCTGACGAGGCCCTTCCGCGACGAGATCCACCCACTCCCGGGCGCCTTCCAGAGTGCTGATGGACTCCAGGATGTGGTTCGCCGCGTGTACGCGCTCCTCGGCTGGAAGGCTTTGCAGCACATGTCGTACGGTCCCCGAAACGTGCCGAGCCAGGACGTGTGGCACCGATTCCGGACCCACCCGGTCGCTCACGGCGTGCCATCCGAGGCGGGCGAGCTCCTTCAGGTGCTGTTCAAAGCGCAGCGTGATGAGTTGTTCGTAGAGCCCAGTGGATGGAGCAGACACGTTGCTTTGGTCCGGTGACACGACTCTGTTCCCCCGTTGAATGTGTAGATGGCCGAGGCATCTGTTCTATCAAGAGGCACTGACAGAGCTCGCGTTGTACGTCTACACCTAGGCCAGTAGGCCATCCCGAACGCAGGCCAGACAGATCACTCTGCTCACCGTCGCCGCCCGGACCAGACCCCGTCCCGCTCAATCCTCAGCTCCCGTGGCACTCCCCATACGCCCTGCCCGACCCACACCAACAAGAAGCCCCCCGCTGAGGCGGCCAAACCACAGCCCGCCCCCGCGCCGCCAGCGTCGTCGCATACTGCGGCAACAACTCCACGTCCCCCGGCGAAGCCCCCTCGGACGCAGCGAACGCCTCATAAGAAGGCACCGTCCCCGTGACGATCCCAAGGTTCGGCGTCCCAGAAGCCGCCAGCTCGCGCAGCGAAGCCTCTATCGTCGCGAGGTGTTCCTCATGCGACGGGTACTCCACCGCCAGGGACTCGTACGCCCCCACCAGCTCCGCCAACTCGCCCTCGGGCCAGTGCAGTACAGCCACCGGGAACGGACGCGACAACGCCTCCCGGTACGCCCCCAGCTCCGCCCGCAGCCGCGAGATCTCGGCCTCGAGCTCCGCGGGGTTGTCCGACCCCAGCGACCACACCCGCTTCGGGTCGTGCAGCTCGTCAAGGGACACCGGTGACGCGTGCGACGAATGCAGCGTGTCCGCCAGGGTGTCCCACTCGTCGTGGGAGACGCCCAGCATGCGGCGGACCCGGTGGCGGCCGAACAGCAACGGGTGGGTGGAGTACGGCGGCTCGGGTACGTCCGTCAACAACAGGGTCGCGCCCTCCGTGAACGTCTCCTGCGCCGCCTCCAGCTCGTCGTGGGATTCCAACGACTCCGCGACGATCACCCACGGGGCCGGATCGCGCGGGGCGGCCGTGCGGACCCCGTCGATGATGGCCCTGGCCTCGGCCTCGTGGCCGTACTCCCAGAGGTTCGAGGCCTTGAGGGCCCGTACCAGATGCGGGGTCTCCAAGGTGGCCGCCGACGACAGCAGGCGGTCGTAGAGCGTGGTCGCGGCGGGGCGGTCGCCGGCCAGCTCCAGGTGGGCCGCGGCCTGGAGGAGCAGGGCCTCGGCGTCCTCGGGGTAACGGGCGGCGGTCCGTTCGAGGCGGGCCGCTTCGGCGGGGTGGTCGACGTTCTCGGCAGGCGTGTCGGGGCGCATGAACGACACGGTACTGCCGTTGCCGACACAGATGGAGGCAAGGGGAGAGATATCCGCAGGTCCGACGGTGAGGGTGAGGCGCGGAGGTCGAGGGACTTCGTGTTCTCGTCATCTTGGCGTCATCTGGTTTTCGGGGAGTCGCGGCGTCGCCCGGGCCGCCCCCGTCGCCGCGTACGTCATCACCGCCAAGCCCGCCAGCACGATCGCCGCGCCCACGTACAGCGGGGCCCTGTAGCCCCACCCCGCGCTGATCGCCAAGCCACCCAGCCACGCCCCCACCGCGTTCCCCACGTTCGACGCGGACACGTTCGCGCTCGCCGCCAGCGGTACGCCCCCTGCCGCATCAGTCACCCGCGTGATCATCCCGGGGACCGTCGCGAACCCGAACACGCCCAGGAGGAAGACGAGGATCACGGAGGCCACCGAGCTGGAGGCCAGCAGGCCGAAGGCGGTCAGCGTGAGTGCCAAGCCCGCCAGCGACGCGATCAGGGTCGCGTCCCGATTATGGTCCGCACCCCTCCCGCCCGCGATGTTGCCTACGACCAGGCCCGTGCCGTAGACCACCAGGAGCCAGGCCACGTCCGTCGTGGAGAAGCCCGTGACGCGGGTGAAGGTGTACGCGATGTAGCTGAACGCGCCGAACATGCCGCCGTAGCCGAGGGCCGTGGCCGTCAGGGTCAGCCAGACCTGGAGGGAGCGGAAGGCGTGGAGTTGGGTGCGCGGGGGCGGTCGTGAGCCGGTGACGTTCGGTACCAGGGTGGCGATCGCGATCAGGGCCACCGTGCCCGTAGCTGTGATCGCCCAGAACGTCGCGCGCCAGCCCCACCGTTCGCCGACCAGTGCGCCGAAAGGGACGCCGAGTACGTTCGCCACCGTCAGGCCGGCGAACATCGTCGCGACCGCGCGGGAGGCCCGCGCCGGTGGGACCAGGCGGCGGGCGACCAGGGAGCCGATGCCGAAGAACGTGCCGTGGCAGAGGGCGGCCACCACGCGGCCCAGGAGCATCGTCGGGTAGTTCGGAGCGATGGCACACAAGAAGTTGCCTGCTACGAACAACGCCACCAGGCCGACCAGGACCGGCTTCCACCGCAGCCGCGCCGTCGCCGCCGTCACCGCGATCGCGCCCACCGCCACCGTCAGCGCGTAGCCGGAGATCAGCCAGCCCGCCGCGGCCGTCGACACGGCGAGGCTGCCGGCCACCTGGGGCAGCAGCCCGGCGATCACGAACTCGGTCAGACCGATTCCGAAACCGCCGAGCGCCAGGGCGAGCAGGCCGAACCGCCCGCCACCACCGCCGAGTTGGGCGGTCAGATCACCACCCCGTCGATCTGCAAGGTCTGCACCGCCCCCGCCGCGAAGGGCACGGCCACCGTCTTGCCGCTCAGATACGTGTCCGAGTGGGAGGCGTAGAGGTCGCCTCCGCCGGCCGTCACCGTGTTCCAGCGCGGGACCAGACCGCTCGAACCGCCCGCCACCGTCGTGAACTTGGAGAGGTCGAAGGTCAACGTCGTAGAGGAGGAGCCTGTGTTGGCCGCGACGATCACCAGGCGCTTCGCGCTCGCGTCGTAACCCGCCGCCGCGTAGCTCACGCCTGTGTCCAGGATCGTCATGCCTGGGCGGATGTGGCGGCTGAACTGGGCCATCACGTAGTACTTCGTCTGCACCGCGCCGGGCGTGAGCGTGTTCTGGTCGTACGCGATCATCGCCCAGCCCGAGGACGGGTCCATGACCTGCCAGTACGTCCATGCCGTGGGGTGCAGCCAGCGGAAGTCGTAGAGCAGGTTGCTCGCCAGGGTCAGGCCCGTGGAGTCGCTGTCGCCCGTCTCGGAGTTCCACAGCGCCTTGCCGGCCGTGGTCACCACGTCCGTGTAGAGCAGGTCTCTACGGCCGCCCGAGCCCTGGTAGCCGTGGACGTTGACGCGGTTGACATACCCCTTCGTCGTCGACGAGAAGGAGTTCCAGGTCGTTCGCGCCAGGTCGTAGCTTGTCTCGTCCGACGCCGAGATCTTCGTGCTCGTCAGGCCGCGGGCGTCCAACTCGCTGCGGACGTACGGGAGTACGGCGGCCTGGACCGTCGAGTCCATGTGGCAGCCCTCCTGTGTGCCGGTCGCCGTCCACCAGGCCGACGACGGCTCGTTGAAGGCCTCGACCGTCGCGAAGTTCACTCCCCAGTTGTTCTTCGCGTAGAGGGCCACGGCCGCCAAGTGGGAGGCGTGCTGGCGGTAGTTCCAGGACTGGAGGTTGTTGCCGCCGCCGGACGCGCCCGACGGGTTGTGGTTCAGGCACATCCACCACATCGGCGAGTTCGCGAACAACTCACTCGTCGCCCCGCGTGCCGTCGCCTTCACCAGCATCGCCCGCTGGGTCGCGTCCGCCGTCCAGTCCCAGGCCGAGGACGTGGGGTCCTCGTTGTTCCAGTCCTGCCAGTAGCCCTCGATCTGCTTGAACGCGGGGATGTTGGCGGAGGCGACCATCGACTCGCCGCCCACCGTGTTCCAACTGCACGCGCCGAGGTTGTAGCGGGCGATGTTCAGACCCAGGCCGGGCAGTGAAGTGCCGTTGTACGTCGTCGACTTGGTGGTGAAGAAGATGTCGGCGAAGTCGTCGCGTGCGCCGAAGACATTCGCCCACCAGGCCAGCGAGGTGCCCCAGCCCTCCCAAGTGCCGTACTTCGTCGCCGGGTTGACCGCGATCGTCGCGTCGGCGCGTGCGGTACCGGTCGCCAGGGCGCTGCCGAGAAGGCCACCGCCCGCCGCGGCCAGCAGGGTTCTGCGTCGGATCATCTCTGCTCCCGATTCGCTCAACCGCCGGTCGTCCCACCGGCGTCGGCCATCCCCCCAGCTCGTGCCATCACCAGGAAGCATCGGGTGTGGTGTGTGAGGTTGTCGAGGGGCGTGACACCCCTTTTTCGGCCCCTTTCTAAAACCAGTGTACGAAGGGTCGAACGGACGCGCCTTCACCGTCAACGGGCGTCACGGCTCTGGTGAGTTCGCTAACCGGCCCTTATGGTGCGGCCCATGCGGGTCCCCGTCGTACAGCACCGCAGCCGTCGACGCCGTGCGCTGCGCCGACGCGCCCTGTGGACCGGCGGCGAGTTCCTCGTCACCGCCGGGGTCGTCCTGCTGCTCCTCGTCGTCCACCAGTTGTGGTGGACCAACCGCGAGGCCCGCCGCGGCGCCGAGCATCAAGTCCAGGCCCTGGAACGGCAATGGGCGACATCGGCGCCGACAGTGACATCGACACCGGGTGCCAGTGGTAGCCCGTCGGCCAACACGCGTACGACCGGCGGTAGTTCACGCCGGACCACCACCACCGAGGCCACCGGCACCGACCCCCGGCCCTCCCAGGCCTACGCCATCCTCACCATCCCCCGCCTCCACCTCCGCGTCCCGATCGCGGAGGGCGTCAGCAAGAAGAACGTGCTCAACAAGGGGTACGTCGGCCACTACCCCGGCACCCAACAGCCGGGCCAGGCGGGGAACTTCGCGCTCGCCGGGCATCGCAACACCCACGGCGAACCGTTCAGGTATCTGCCGCGACTGCGGCTCAAGGACACCGTCCAGGTCGAGACGAGCGCGGCCACCTACACGTACACCGTCGACAAGATCCTGCCGCAGACCTCCGCCGCCGACTCCGGTGTCATCCGGCCCGTCCCGCGCTCGATCGTCAAGGCCGCCTACGGCTACAGCGGCCCCGGCTACTACGTCACCCTCACCACCTGCACCCCGGAGTTCACCTCCAAGTACCGCATGGTGGTCTGGGGCACGCTCACTTCCACCCGGCCCCGGTGAATCCGTAGAAACCTCAGGCCCGCTCCCGCAACACCACCACACTCCCCGCCGCCAGCACCGCGAGCCCCGCCGACACCGCGATCGCGATGTCCGCGCCGTGCGCGAGGCCGCCGCTCGTCGAGGTGGCGATCGCGATGGTCAGGGCGACTCCGGCGCAGGAGCCGATGTAGCGGAAGGTCTGCTGGGCGCCGGAGCCCATCGCGGCCCGGGCGGCCGGTACGGACTCCACGGACAGCAGTGGCAGCGCGGCGTTCAGCAGACCGCTGCCCACACCGGCGATCACCAGGCCCGGCAGCAGTCGTAGCCAGGAACCGGAGTCCAGCGCGCCGAGCATCGTCAGGACGCCGGCCGCGTGCAGCAGGAAACCCAGGGCGAGTTGGTGCCGGGAGGAGACGCGGCCCGCGAGGCGGCGGGCCTGGAGGGCGACCGCGAAGGACAGCCCGGACCAGAGGAGGAACAGCCACGCCGTGTCCATCGCCGACAGGCCCAGCGTCTGCTGCAACAGCGCCGGCAGGAAGCTGAACAGGCCGATCACCGCGAAGCCCGTGAACAGGCCGCCCGCCGAGGAGGCGAGGAAGGGGCGGTGGCGCAGCAGACCCAGGTCGATCATCGGGGTCGCGCCCCGGCGTTCCACCAACGCGAAGACGCCGACGAGCAGCACGGATGCCAGCAACAGCAGGCCCACCGGTGCGCGCAGCCAGCCGTCGCGGCCCAGGGTCAGGGCGGCCACGAGGGAGACCAGGGCCAGTCCGAAGGCGACCGCTCCGGCCAGATCGGGGCGTCCGCCTCGTGGCGCGCGGGACTCGGTCAGCGTACGGACGCCGAGGGCGGCCACGACGAGCGCGGCGGCGCCCAGCACGCCGTAGGCCACCCGCCAGTCGGGCATCGCGCCCGTCACCAGCGGGCCGAGCGCTATGCCGCCGCTGACGAACGCGCCCCACACCCCGGTCGCGTGCAGGCGTCCGCGCGGGGTCGGGAAGGCGTGCACGATCAGGCCCAGACTGCTGGCGAGGAGCGCCGCGCTGGACGCGCCCTGCGCGATCCGGGTCAGGGTGAACAGCAAGGTCGAGGAGGTGAGCGCGGACAGCGCGGTGGTGATGCCGAGCGCGAAGGTGCCGGCGAGGAAGATCCGGCGGCGGCCGTAGTCGTCGGCGAGGCTGCCCGCGACCAGGAGGAGCGCGGCCAGCCCCAGCGGGGTGCCGTTCAGGAGCCAGGCCTGGGCGGAGAGCGGGGTGTGCAGGGCGGCGGCGATGTCGGGGAGGGTGACCATCGGCGCGGTGTACGTCATCAGCGCCACGGCGGTGGCCGCGCTGGTCAGGGCGAGGGTGGCGCGGGGGCGCGGCGCCTGCGGCTCGGCGGCCCGCCGCGTCTCGGAATCGGGAACCTCGGCGATGGTTCGTTCAGTGAACCTAGTCATGTGGAGTACCGTAGCACTGTAGGTTCATTCATCGAACCTGGATGTCGAAAACTGGCTAAGGTGGAGGGCATGGCACTGGGCAAGGACTACGTGACGCAGGAGTGCTCGATCGCCCGGGCGCTGGAGGTGGTCGGCGAGCGCTGGACGCTGCTCGTCATCCGCGACGCCCTCTACGGCGTACGGCGCTACAACGACTTCCTCGTCCACCTCGGCATCCCGCGCGCGGTCCTCGCCGCCCGCCTCCAGGCGCTCACCGCCGAGGGCATCCTCGAAAAGCGCCGGTACCAGGAGTCCCCGCCGCGCGACGAGTACGTCCCGACGGACCGCGCGATCGCCCTGTGGCCGACACTGCGCTCGCTCGGCCGCTGGGGCCGCGAGCAGTTCGACGAGCCCCAGCTCCGCTACTTCCGGCACGCGGAGTGCGGCACCGAACTCGGCCCGTACGGCGAGTGCCCCGCCTGCGGGCTCGTCGTCCCCGCCGGGGACGTGCTCATGGAGCCGGGTGCCGCGCTCAACCAGGACCCCGCGGACCCGGTCAGCCGCGCCCTCCTCAAGGCGAGGCGACTGCTCCAGCCGATCGAGACCGACCCGGCGTAGCCGATCAGGTATAACGGTCAGTACGAGAACGGCAGTTGACCGAGGGGGAGGGGCAGCCGATGATCCGTGGTCGCGCCGCCGCGCTGCTTCTCCTGCTGCTGCTCCCGCTCGTGCTGGCGGACACCGGCAGCCTCCCGGCCACCGTCGCGCTCGCCGCGACCGGCACCGCCCTCGCCCTCTCCGCCCTCCTCACCTCGCGCTCCGCGCCCGCCGTACCGCCCACCCGGGTCCGTACGGCCATCCGCGACCGCGCCCGCCGTACGGCCTTCCTGCCGCAGCGCGACCCCGACGCCTCGGGCCGGCCACGCCCCCGAGCACCCGGACACGCCCTCCGGACGACCACCGCGTAACGCGTTCCCGCGCGGGTCGTCACATCGCCATGCCCCACTCCGGCACGACGAGACCCACGGAGGGCTCACCCATGTCCGTTCTCACCCACGTCGTCGGTCAACTCGCCGACCTGCTCCACCCGTTGTTCGGCCCGTCCGCGGTCGCCGCGGCGATCGTCCTGTTCACCGCTCTGGTACGACTCCTCGTCCATCCCCTGTCCCGGGCCGCGGCGCGCGGACAGCGGGAGCGGGCGCAACTCCGGCCGCAGGTCGTCGAGTTGCAGAAGCGGTACGCGAAGCAGCCCGAAAAACTGCGGGCGGCCGTACTGGAGTTGCACGCCGACGCGAAGGTGTCACCGCTGTCCGGACTGTTGCCCAGCCTGCTCCAACTCCCGGCGTTCTTCCTGCTCTACCGCCTGTTCTCCGGTGGCGGTGACGGCCTGCTCTCCCACCGACTGTTCGCCGCGCCCCTCGGCGGACGGTGGGCCGACGCGCTCGCCGGGGACGGGGTGTTCGGGCCGGCCGGGCTCGTCTACGTCGGCCTGTTCCTCGTCGTCGCCGCGGTCGCGACCTTCACCTGCGTCCGTGCCCGGCGGACGGTCGTCGACGGCGGCGCGATCGGCCGGGTGCTGCCGTTCGCGTCCTTCCTCACCCTCGTCACCGTGTCCGTGGTGCCGCTCGCCGCCGCCCTCTACGTGGTGACCAGCACGGCCTGGAGCGCGGTCGAGCGGGCCCTGCTGTACAGCTGAGCGGCACGGTGACGGTCCAGTCCGTGAACCGGGTATTGCGGACTGGACCGTGAGCTTGGAGGATCGACCAGTCCTCCGATGGCTGCACCCGTCGGTCGACGGCCCGCACGATCGATGGAGATGGTGAACATGAAGCTGCTGCGAGTCGGTACGGCGGGGGCGGAGCGGCCCGCGCTGCTCGACGCCGAGGGGACCCTGCGGGACCTGTCCGGCCTCGTCCCCGACATCGACGGACCGCTGCTGGCCGACACCGCCGCGCTCGGCCGGATCCGGGCCGCCGCCGACGCCGGGGACCTGCCCGCGCTGGACGCCGACGGGCTGCGGATCGGGCCGCCGCTGGCCGGGATCGGCAAGGTCGTGTGCATCGGGCTGAACTACCACGACCACGCCCGCGAGACCGGCGCCGAGCCGCCCGCCGAGCCGGTCATCTTCTTCAAGGCGGCGGACACGGTCGTCGGGCCGTACGACACCGTGCTCGTCCCCCGCCGGTCGGTGAAGACCGACTGGGAGGTCGAACTGGCGGTAGTCATCGGACGTACGGCCCGCTATCTGTCCTCGCACGAGGAGGCGCTCGCGCATGTCGCCGGGTACGCGGTGGCGCACGACGTGTCCGAGCGGGAGTTCCAGATCGAGCGGGGCGGGACCTGGGACAAGGGCAAGAACTGCGAGACGTTCAACCCGCTCGGGCCGTGGCTGGTGACGTCCGACGAGGTGCCCGACCCGCAGGCCCTCTCGCTGAAGCTCTGGGTCAACGGCGAGCTGAAGCAGGACGGCACCACCGCCGAGCAGATCTTCCCGGTCGCCGAAGTCGTGCGCTACGTCAGCCAGTTCATGACCCTGTACCCCGGTGACGTCATCAACACCGGCACGCCGGCGGGCGTCGCGCTGGGGCAGCCCGAGCCGAAGCCGTTCCTGAGGGCCGGGGATGTGGTGGAGCTGGAGATCTCCGGGTTGGGGCGTCAGCGGCAGGAGTTGAAGGACGCGTGACCCCGACTAGCTGAGCAGCGCGGCCAGTCGGCGCCAGGCCTCGCGCGGGAGTGTCTCGCGTGAGGCACCGTCCACCACCTGGAGCGCCACGTGGTCCGCGCCCGCGTCGAGGTACTCCTCGATCCGGGCCCGGATCCGGGTCTCCTCGCCCCACGCGAACACGGCGTCGATCAGCCGGTCGCTGCCGCCGTCCGTGAGATCGGCCTCGGCGAAGCCGTTGCGCAGGAAGTTGTTGGTGTAGTTCGGCATGGCGAGGTAGGGGGCGAGAGCCTCGCGGGCCAGGGTGCGGGCGCGGGTCGGGTCCGACTCCAGGACCACCTTCAACTCCGGGGCCAGCAGCGAGGTTTCGCCCAGGATCTCGCGGGACCGCCGCGTGTGCTCCGTTGTCACCAGGTACGGGATAGAGCCCGCCGCGCGGTCCCGGGCCAGCTCCACCGTCTTCGGGCCGAGAGCGGCGAGGAGACGTCGCCCCGCGGGTACTCCGGCCGTGTCCAGGGCGTCCAGATAGGCGACCAGGGCCGAGTAGGGGCGACGGTACTCCGCCGTGTTGATGGCGTGGGCCACCCCGAGGCCGAGCAGGAAGCGGCCCGGGTGGGCCCGCTCCAGTTCGGCGAAGCTCGCCGCGCTCTCGTCCGCCGGGTACTGCCAGATTGCTCTGGATGCTGGTGCCGACGGCGATGCGCGAGGTCGCCCCGAGGAGCGGCACGGCGTGTCGGGCTGCGCTGCTGCCGCCCAACCAGACCGCTCCGTAGCCGAGTTGCTCCAGCTCGGCGGTGGCCTCCGCCAACTCGCCGCGCCGGGACGGCTCTTCGGAGCGCAGCCCCACGCTCCAGATGCCGTACCGGCCGACCGTTTCCTTCAGGGCGCTGCTCATCGGTCCCGTTCCCTCCGGTGTCGGACGTGTCGGAGAGTCCCAACCGGAGGGAGCCGCTGGTTAATTCCGGGCGCCGGTCACTTCTTCTGGTCGTCGTCCAGGAACTGCTCCAGCGCCGCCACGACGAAGCGGTGGTCCTGCAACTGGGGCAGTCCGCTGACCGTCACCGTGCCGATCACCCCCACGCCCTCGACCGTGATCGGGAACGAGCCGCCGTGTGCCGCGTACTCGTCGGGGTCGAGGCGGGAGGACTCCTCGAAGGTGCTGCCCTTGGCGCGGAAGCGGGTGCCGACCAGGTAGGAGGCCGCGCCGAAACGCTCGACGACCCTGCGCTTGCGGTCGATCCACGCGTCGTTGTCGGGGGACGAGCCCGGCAGTGCCGCGTGGAACAGTTGCTGACCGGCGCGGCGGATGTCGATGGCGACCGGGGCCTGGCTCTCGCGGGCGAGTTCCACGAGGAGCGAACCCAGCGCCCAGGCGTCGTCGTAGGTGAACTGCCGGAACACCAGGCGGCGTTCCTGCGCTTCCAGTTCCTCCACGGTCGGGGTGAGCTCCGGGGCGATCCGCTGGGTGATCGCGGGCTTGTGCTGGTTCGACTGGTGATGGGTCGGCTTGTTCTGGGTCACAGGGTCACCGTCACTCCGTCGCGGGCGCTGCGGCGCGCGGCTTCCAGTACGTCGAGGGCGGCGGCCGCCTCCAGGGCGGTCACCGGGTTGGGGGCGCCGTCACGGAGGGCGGCGGCGACGGCCGCGTAGTAGGCGGGGTAGTCGCCGGGGACGGTCGGCTCGGGGCGGCCACCTCCGGTGAGGGGGGACTCGCCGGCGCCGACCCGGCCGTAGAGGGACTCGGGTTCCTCACCCCAGCCGGGCCCGGGGCGCTTTCCGTCCCGCAGATCCGCCTCCTGGGGGTCGAGGCCGTACTTCACATAGCCCGCCTTGGAGCCCAACACCCGGAAACGGGGGCCGAGTTGGGCGGTGGTCGCGGAGACGTACAGGTGCGAGCGGACGCCGTTCGTGTGGGTGATCGCGATGAACGTGTCGTCGTCCGCCTCCGCGCCCGGGCGGCGGATGTCCGACTCGGCGTACACCGAGGCGGCCGGTCCGAAGAGGGCCAGCGCCTGGTCCACGACATGGCTGCCGAGGTCGTAGAGCAGGCCGCCGATCTCCGCCGGGTCGCCGGACTCGCGCCAGCCGCCCTTGGGCTGCGGGCGCCAGCGCTCGAACCGGGACTCGAAGCGCCATACGTCGCCCAACTCGCCCTCGGCGAGGAGCTTGCGCAGGGTCAGGAAGTCGTTGTCCCAGCGGCGGTTCTGGAAGACGGAGAGGAGGAGGGAGTGCTCCTCGGCGAGCGAGGCGAGGGCGCGGGCCTCGGCCGCGGTGCCGGCGATCGGCTTGTCCACGACGACCGGCAGGCCGGCCTTGAGGGCGGTGGTCGCGAGCGTGACGTGCGTCTTGTTCGGGGACGCGACGACGATCAGGTCGAGGTCGTCGGCGCGGTCGAACAGCTCGTCCGGGCTCGCGGCGAGGCGGATGTCCGGGAACTCCGCGCGGGCCTGTTCCTGCCGCTCCGGGTTCGAGGTGACGACCGTGTCGAGCGCGAGGCCCTCGGTGGCGGCGATCAGCGGGGCGTGGAAGACGGAGCCGGCGAGGCCGTAGCCGACGAGGCCGACGCGGAGGGGTGTGCGAGTCGTGCGTCCAGTCATGCCGTCCACTTTGGCAACGCTGTTGCCAAAGTGCAAGTGGTGGGGACAATGGGGGTGTGAACAGTGCGAGTGCGCGGGCGCGCGGCGGAACCGGGAGTGGCACGGGTGCGGGTGCGGTGGGTGCGAATCTGCTCGCCGTCCGCAGTCACAACGCCGCGCTGGTCCTCGACCTGCTGCGGAGGGCCGGCGCGGACGGGATAAGCCGCCTCGAAATCGCCGAGCGCACCGGCCTCACTCCCCAGGCCGTCAGCAAGATCACGGCCCGCCTGCGCGAGTCCGGTCTCGCCACGGAAGCGGGCCGCCGCGCCTCCACCGGCGGCAAGCCGCGCACGGTACTGCGCCTGGTACCGGAGGCCGGCCACGCGGTCGGGGTACACCTGGACCGCGACGAACTGCGGGTGGTGCTCGTGGACCTCACCGGCACGGTGGTGGGGGAGCGGGGCGCTTCGCTGGATCTGGGGGCGGGGGGCGGGGTAGTCGTGGAGGCGGTGGCTCGTGAGGTGGAGGGCCTGGTGCCGGAGGTCGCCGGTGCGGCGGGCGCGCGTCCCGGGTCCGCCCCTCTCCCCACTCCCGGCCACCTCCTCGGCATAGGTGTAGCCCTGCCCGGCCCCCTCGACCACGCGCACGGCGTGCTGCACCGTGTCACCGGCTTCCCCGAGTGGGACGGGTTCCCATTGCGGGACGCGCTCGCGGGGCGGCTCGGGATGCCGGTCGTGGTCGACAAGGACACCAATGCGGCCGCGCTGGGGCTGGCCGTGGGTGGGGAGGGCGGGTCGTTCGCCTATCTGCATCTCGGGACGGGGCTCGGGGCCGGGCTGGTGATCGGTGGGGGTGTGCACCGGGGGGCGCGGACCGGGGCCGGTGAGTTCGGCCATCAGGTGATCCAGCTCGACGGGCCGCCCTGCGACTGCGGGAACCGGGGCTGCATCGAGGCCCTGTGCCTGGCCGCCGTGGCGCGGGGCGACCTGGCCGAGGCGGCGCGGGTGCTCGGCACGGGCGCCGCGAACCTCGTGGGCCTGCTCGACATCGACCTCGTCCTGCTGGGCGGCCGCACTGTCGCCGCCGACCCGGAGCCCTTCGTACACGGAGTCGCCGCCGTCCTCATCGAACACGCCCACCGTGAGGGCACCCGCGAGGCCGCCGTACCGGTACGGGTTGCCTCCGGCGGGGTGCGGGGGGTTGCGGTGGGGGCGGCGCAGCTGTTGCTGGGACCGCTGTTCGGGCGGGCGGACGGCTAGGTGGTCGTACGCGACCCGTGGAACGAGGAGCCCCTCCGCCGAACAGGCGTCCCCCCACCCCCGTTCGAGCCATTCGCGGCCCGCGACCGGCACGTCACCCCCGATCCGCGGCCCCTGTCCTGCACGCTCATGTGTTTATGCGACTGCCCCTGAGACCACGCCTCCAGCCCCTGTCCCTCTGCCTCGCCGCAGCCGCCCCCCTTCTCCTCATCCCTACGCTCACGACCTCGGCGCACGCGGCGGACCGCACCCCCGACTGCGCCGCCCCCGGCGCCCGCGCCTTCCCCCTCACCACCCGGATCCACGACGGTCCCGACAGCTACGACGCCGGTGGCGGCTACGGCACCTGGTATCTCGACCTCACCAACACCACCGCCCGCCGCTGCACCGAGATCCACCCGGTCGTCGTCCTCGTCGACGAGCGGCGCGCGCTGAAACCCGCCCAGCCCAGGCTCGACTTCTACGACGGCACCCATCCGCGCCCGCACCCCGTGCACTTCGCCAGGACCGACGAGGCCGAACTCGTCGGCGCCTTCGACGACGGCTTGCCGGGGTTCACCGTCGAGCCCGGCAAGACCCTCACCGTGAAGGTGCGTCTCGCGCTCGCCCCCGACGCCGTGGCGAACGAGATCACCGCCAACGCGGCCGTCGTACAACGCCATGCCGACGACGGCGACTGGGTCGGACAGTCGAACGACTACCGGTTCGACGTGGAAGCCGATCCGGCCGCGTCGTCCGATACCGCCACCACCCCCACCCCCACCGCCTCCGCGGCCACCCCGTCTCCCTCCACCACCCCCGCCGAAGACTTCTCCTTCGCCGACGAACTCGCCCGCACCGGAATCGGCACCGCACACCTCGTCCTCGCCGCCGTCTCCGCCGTCCTCGTCACCGCCGGCGCCCTGCTGCTGACCCGGAGGCGCCGATAGCGCGGGCCGTCACTTCTGCGACGATCTCCGCGTGGACTGTCCGAATGACCAGGTCCCCGGCGCCCCCGTCCGCTCCGGCATCCCGGAGCACGGCCGTATCCCCAAGTACTACGCGGTGAAGGCCCAAATCGCCGCGCTCCTCGACGAGTTGGGGGAGGGCGGCCTGATCCCCACCGAGCGCGACCTCTGATGCTGGACCACGTGTCGCGGCCCTCCCCGGTGCGCGCGAGACCATCGAACTCCTCAAGTCCCAAGGTCTCACGGTCGTGTTGACGACATGATCCTCACCGCGTTCCTGCGGACGGGCGCCGCCGAAGCCGTCGACCAGGTCGCCGTCGTCGGTGACACGTCCTACGACATGCTCAGCGCCGTCCGCGCGGGAGCGGGCCTGGTCGCCGGTGTCCTCACCGGCGCGCGCGACGCGGACGCGCTGCGGTCGGCCGGGGCGACCCAAGTCCTGGACGGGGTGGGGCAGTTGACGACCCTGGACTGCCTGTGTCAGACCAGGTCGACGATGTCCGCGATGGAGTCCACGACCTTCGTGGGGCGGTAGGGGTAGCGGTCGAGGTCGTCCTTGGTCGTCAGCCCGGTCAGCACGAGGAAGGTCTCCATCCCGGCCTCGAGACCGGCCAGGACATCCGTGTCCATGCGGTCGCCGATCATCGCGCTGGTCTCCGAGTGCGCGCCGATGGTGTTCAGCGCGCTGCGCATCATCAGGGGGTTCGGCTTGCCGACGAAGTACGGCTCCTTGCCGGTGGCCTTGGTGATCAGCGCGGCGACCGAGCCGGTCGCGGGGAGGGCGCCCTCGGGGGAGGGGCCGGTGTTGTCGGGGTTGGTGGCGATGAACCGGGCCCCGTTGTTGATCAGCCGGATCGCCTTGGTCAGCGCCTCGAACGAGTAGGTCCGGGTCTCGCCCAGGATCACGAAGTCGGGGTCCACGTCGGTCAGTACGTATCCGGCGTCGTGCAGCGCCGTCGTCAGGCCGGCCTCGCCGATCACATAGGCGGTGCCGCCGGGGTGCTGGATGTCCAGGAAGGCGGCGGTGGCCAGGGCCGAGGTCCAGATGTTCTCCACCGGCACTTCGAGGCCGATGCGGTTCAGCCGGGCGTGCAGGTCGCGCGCCGTGTAGATCGAGTTGTTGGTGAGGACCAGGAACGGACGTCCGGTCTCCCGCAGCTTCTTGATGAAGGCGTCCGCGCCGGGCACGGGAATGCCCTCGTGCATCAGCACCCCGTCCATGTCGGTGAGCCACGATTCGATGGGCTTGCGCTCTGTCATGGGCGGGCACTCCTGCTGCGGTACGCGGGCATGTGTGGTGACCATGCTATGCACTCGCGGTACCACGTCCCCCGTTCGGCCCAATCGGGCGCCGCCAGGGATGCGCGGGCGGGTGCCGAGGAGGAGTCTCCAGATATCTGGAGGTTCACGATGGGCTCACTGAAAATCACTCTCTGTGCAGGTGCGGCGGTCCTCGCGGCGCTCACCCCGACGGCGTACGCGGCGGACGGAGGCGCTGTCACGGTGACCCCCGCCTCCCCGGCCCCCGGCGCCGATGTCGCCCTCAAGATCAGCGGCTGTGCCGGTACGACGGGCTCGGCGGCGTCCGCCGCGTTCGTCGCCGACGCCCAACTGGTCGGCGCGGCCGGCACCCTTTCCGGTGAGACCCGGGTGCGCGGCTCGCTGGAGCCGGGCAGCTACGACGTGAAGATCACCTGCGGCAGCGTCACGGTGAAGGGCGCGATCAGGGTCGTAGGAGAGGCGCCCCAGTCGCCGTCGGCGCCCCCCTCGGCCCCCGTCACCCCCGCCTCGCCGGTCGCCGCCGTGCACGCGGGCGGCGGCGGTACGGCACACCTGTCCTCCGCCGCGGACGCCGTGGACGTCCGCGCGGCCGGCCCCGGTACGGGGCACGCGGTGGTCGGGCTGCTGCTGGCCGGTGTCGCCGCGGCGACCGTCATCGTGCTGCGCGGCGCCCGCCGGAGCCGCAGGACGGACTGACCCGCCATGTTCGATCACGACCGCCCCACCGAGCACGAGGGCTCCTCCGGCACGGGTCGTCTGCTGACCGGTGTGGCCTGGGCCGTGCTGTTGTCCGGGCTCTGGCTGTGGGGGCAGGACCTGACCGACATACGGCAGGGCACAGCCGGGCCCACCACCGGTGACGTGGCGGCGGTCGGACGGCCCCCCGGGGCCGAACTGCCGCCCGCCGCCAAGCCGTTGGGGGATGCGCTGCCCCAGCGCATCGACATCCCCCAACTGGCCGTGCAGGCACCGGTGGTGGCCCGCCCGCTCGACGCGCAGGGCGCGATCGATCCACCGCCGTTCGACCAGCCGGGCGTGGTCGGCTGGTACGGAAGCGGGGTGCGGCCCGGGGCCGCCGGGACCGCGCTGCTGGTCGGGCACGTCGACACCGAGACCCGGCCCGCCGTCTTCTACAAGCTCAGCACACTGGGCCCGGGCCGCGTCATCCGCGTCATCCGCGACGACGGCAAGGTCGCCGAGTTCACCGTCGACGACGTACGCGTCCTGAGCCGCGACCACTTCGACGCCCAACAGGCTTACGGCACCCGGAAGTCGGGCCGCGCCGAACTGCGCCTGATCACCTGCGGCGGCACCTTCGACCGCGCCGACGGCAGCTACACCGCGAACGTGGTCGTCTCCGCCTACCTCACCGGAACCGGCCTCTGACTCCGACACCACCTTGCCCGGCCGACGACCCGCTCCCCCCGAGATCGCCGACCGGGCTGGTCCTCGACCGCGCGCGCACGGGCTGCGGGAGTAACCCGGCGGACGGCGCGGGAGGCTTGGGAAACACCGTGGTGGAGGGTGTGGAACGACCCGGGGCGGGGATCGTTCGAGACGACTGTAGAACGAATGAGCGCCCGGGCCTAGAGGGCGGATGACGCCATGTCCCGGTGTGGTAGCTCCCTGTCATATGCACAGGTGGTTCACGGTTCCAACGTCCGCGGTGCCGGGGTGTAACAGCCCGCCGACAACACCCCGGGCGTTCTCGTGGGCGGCACGCCACCTATGTCACGATTGAGCCTTGGATCGGTACAGCCAAGGGGGAGTTGGATGTACGGCAGCCAGGGGACCCCGGTTCCCATCGGCACACGGACGTCGGCGCTGGTCCTGGGGGTCGCGCTGCTGCTCGCGGGGTGTTCCTCCTCGGGGGGCGGGGACAAGACGCCGGACGCGGACGCGAAGATCAGCCAGCGGCCCACGGGGGCCGACCCGATCTGGGTCAACCCGGAAACCAACGCGGCCCGGCAGGTCGCCGCCTACGCCAAGGCCGGCAAGACCGCCGAAGCGGCGCAGATCAGGAAGATCGCCGAGCAGCCGACCGGCGAGTGGATCGGCCCCGAGAACCCCAAGGCGGAGGCCCAGGGCTTCACCGAGGCCGCCGACAAGGCAGGCCGCACCGCGCTCCTCGTCCTCTACGACATCCCGCACCGCGACTGCGGCCAGTACTCCCAGGGCGGCGCGGGCGACGGCGACTCCTACCGCGCCTGGCTCGACGCCGTCGCCCAGGGCATCGCCGACCGCTCCGCCACGGTGATCCTCGAACCGGACGCCCTGCTCCACCTGGTGGACGGCTGCACCCCGGCCGAGTACCAGGACGAGCGCTACGACCTCCTGAACTACGCCATCGGCAAGCTCAAGTCCCTGAAGAACACGAAGGTCTACCTCGACGCGGGGAACGCCGGCTGGGGCCACCCCGACGAGATCTACCAGCCCCTCCAGCGAGCGGGCATCGCCAAGGCCGACGGCTTCGCGGTGAACGTCTCCAACTTCTACTCCACCCAGGACTCCATCGCGTACGGCAAACAGCTCTCCGCGAAGGTCGGCGGCAAGCACTTCGTCATCGACACCAGCCGCAACGGCAAAGGGCCGTACACGGCCGGCGACGCCGACGAGAACTGGTGCAACCCCCCGGGCAGGTCCCTGGGCGAGACCCCGACGACGAAGACCGCCGACCCCCTGGTGGACGCCTACCTGTGGGTCAAGCGCCCGGGGGAGTCGGACGGCACGTGCAAGGGCGGCCCCAAGGCGGGCCAGTGGTGGGCGAGTTACGCACTGGCCCTCGCCAAGTCCAGCGAGTGATCAGGGGACTTCGACCCACACTGCCTTGCTCGGTGTCCCCTGGTCGTCGTCCACGAACAGCATGTACCACCCCGCCTGCACCAGGTTCCGGTCCTTCGGCACCGTCACCGTGACCTTGTCGCCCGAGGTCTTGAAGTCCAGCGCGATCGACCGCTGATCCACATCCGTGACATGCGTGGACGCGCTGGGCCGGATCAACCGCACCTTCTTGATGGACGACGCGTGCTGCGAGGTGAACGTCCCCGAAGCCCCGAGCGCGATGCTCGCCGGCCCGCCGGACAGATCGGGCCGCGAATCCCGGTACAGATAGGGCGGGGTGTAGATCTCGATCCGCTGCTCGAAAACCCCCGGCTTCGTGTTCGCCTTGTCCGCGTACAAGGGATTGGACCCGAAGAACATCACCCGCCCGTCCGGCAGCAGGATCGACCCGGAGTGGTAGTTCCGCCCCACCAGCGGATCGGCGACCTCCTCGAAGGTGTTCGTGTCCGGGTGGTAGAGCCGCGCCTGGAGAATGTCGGAGTCACCGCGCCCCCGATAGTCCTCGGACCCGCCCGACACCAGCACCGTGTCGTCGGGCAGGACAGATGTCTGCGGATACCGGGTCCCCTTCTCCAGCGAAGGCCCGTCCACGAAACGGGGGTTGGCGTCCTTCAGATCGACCAGCCGGGTCTTGGCGGTCGACAGCTTCGACTCCCCGACCCCGCCGCCCCCGATCACCATGTACTTCTCGTCCTGCGCCGGAGGCAACAGCACGGTCGCCGAGGTCTCCAGCATCTTCGGATCGCTGAGGCCCGGCACCTTGGTGAACCGGTTGGTGTCGACGTCCCAGATCCCGGGATCCCGGCCCACGTTGTCCGGCCCGTACCCGGCATTCGATCCCGAGTAGAAGAGCTTCCCGTTCTCCGTCAGGAACAGCGCCGGATACGTCGGGAACTGCCGCTTCGTCTTCGTGTACGTCCACTTCTTGGTGGCCGGGTCGAAGACCTCGTTCTTGCCCGGCACCAACTGCCCGATGTCGTCGAGCCCGGAGACGCTGAGGATCTTCCCGTCGCTCAGGGTCGTGAGCGTCGGATACCAGCGGGCCTCGTTCATCGGATCGACCTTGATGTACTTCTCGGCGATCGGATCGAACTCGTAGGCGTTCTTGATCCCCTCGAAGTCCCTTTTGTCGAGGCCGAACTTGTTCCCGATGCCGTACGTGTTGCGCTCGTCGGCGCCGGTCAGCCCCTGGACGCGGTAGTTGTCCTGGGCGCCGGTCTCGTACGTGACGCCCTCCTTGGGCGCCTCCACGACGACCCGGGCGTAACCGGGGTTGTTCCGCAGGAACTTGCCGGTCTTCTTGTCGAACACCTTGGTCGCGCGCGGGATGAGCACCGAGTCCGTGGACACGAACGACTTGCCGTTCGCCTTGCCGGTGAACCTCGTGCCCTGGGGCAGGGTCATCGGTTTGTCGGGGTTCTCGTTGTAGAGGATCATGACGCCGCCGGCCTTCTTGACGTCGCCCTTGAGCTTCTCGTACTTCTTGGTGCCGCCCGCGATCAGCAGATTGCCATTGGCGAGCTGGGTGTGGCCCGTGCAGAACAGGTCGGCCGGGGTGGGAACCTTCTTGATGGTGCCCTTGACCGGGTCCCAGATCCGGGTGTCGAACTTCTTGGCATCGAAGTTGTCCTGGTCGTTGCCCGAGCCGGCGATGAGCACCACCTTGCCGGTGCGCAGCAGCGCCGCGTGGATGGTGTCCTGCCGGTACTCCTTGGGGAACTGGATGATGTCCCAGTGCCCGTTGTCGGCCTTGTACTCGGGCTTGTTGATGACGTACTGGTGGTATCTCTCGGTGCCGAATCTGTACAGCCAGGGTCCGTTCATCCCGGCCAGGGCGAGTACGACCACCGTGCTGATCGCGAGTCGACGGGCACGGCGCCGGCCGGCTTCCTTCATTCCTTACGACCCCCCGTCCCGCCCAGCGCGATCTGCAGGGTCTGTTCACCGCTGCCCGCCGCCGCCCAACCGGGCTTCTGCTGCGGGACGGTGGGGACGACGGGCGGTTTCTTCTGCTCCTGGCGCAGCATGTACCGCCAGGCGAGGATCGGCGAGGCGGTGATCAGCAGGGCGAACGTGGCCCAGGTGATCATCGCCGGGTGGGAGTGCCCGTTCTCGAACCCGGCCACCAGCGAGCCGCCGAAGACCAGGATGAAGAACCAGTGCACCCGGAACGTCCCGAACAACGTGTCGGGGCTGGCCGAGTCGCCCTTGGGCGTGACCACGAACCTGCTCTTGCGGCGCAGCAGGGCGTCGAACAGCGAGCGGGCGTAGATCGGCGCCGACAGCGCCGACATCACCATGCCGGCGACCCCGCCCGACCCCTCGGGCTCGTGCGGGGAGACGTTGTGCCGCCGGTTCCAGACGTAGAGGCCGATCTGGAGCGCGGAGGCGTTGCCGTAGAGCATCAGCCACACCGTCGGGTCGATGTTCACGCCGGATGCGCCCAGGCCCAGGAACAGGGCGCAACTCAGCGCGGCCAGGATCCAGTTGAGGGCGGACATCGGGTAGAAGATGATCATCATGGTGTAGTTGAAGAGCTTCCCCGGAGGCATCGAGAAGAAGCCCTTCCAGTACTGCTTGAGGATTGTCTCGTACGTCCCCCGCGACCACCGGAGCTGCTGGGTGAAGAAGTCCGTCCAGGCGCTGGGCCCTTCGCCGACCGCGAGTACGTCCGGCGTGTAGACCGACTTCCACCTCTTCCCGGTGGCCGGGTTCTTGGCGCGGTGCATCTCGAAGCCGGTGGCCATGTCCTCGGTGATCGAGTCGTACAGGCCACCGATCTGCTGAAGTGCCTTGATCCGTACGGCGTTTGATGTCCCGACGAACATCGGCGAGCCATAGCGGTTGCCGGCCCGCTGGATCAGGGCGTGGAAGAGGAACTGCTGCGACTCGGCGGCCTTGGTGACCGGGGTGTCGTAATTGCCGTACACCTGCGGGCCGATGACGAAGCCGACGTCCGGGTCGCGGAAGAAACCGAGCATCCGCTCCAGGTAGTTGGGCAGCGGCACATGGTCGGTGTCGACGGAGGCGAAGTAGTCGTACTCGGCGCCGTGCGCTTCGAGCCAGGCGTTGTAGTTGCCGTGCTTGGTCTTCGCCCGGTGCGGCCCCTTGGGCTGGTTCCAGCGCTCAACTCCCTTGCGGGTGAAGTGATGTACACCGAGCCGCCCGCACACCGCCTTGACCTCGGGGTCGTCGCCCTCGTCGAGCAGCCACACATGCAGCAGACCCCGGTGACGGAGCCGTACGGCCGCCTCCAGGGTCTTGGTGACCATCTCCAGGGGTTCCTTGCCGGGCACGAACGTCGTGATGAAGGCGACTCTCGTGCCGGTCTCGGGCACCACCGGGACCGGGTCGCGGGCGACCAGCGTGGCGTGCGCGTTCGACAGCACGTTCATGCAGCGGAAGAACTCGATCAGACCGATCGCGACCAGCATCACGACGTCCAGCGCGGGCAGGAAGTCGTAGGCGGGATAGTCGCGTTGGGTCCAGTGCGCGGGCCGCATCAGCCAGCCGAGCAGCACCAGGGAGAGCAGCGGCGCCGCGCTCAGCATGAGCGCGGCGCGGATCCGGTGCGTCTCCTGGGAGAGCAGCGAGCGGTACTGGACCTTGTACGGCTTGTCCGGGGCGGGCTGGGTCAGGGGTCCCGCCAGACGGCTGTAGTGCTCATAGTCGTATCTCGGAAGTGTCTTCTTGATCCGGCGGAAACTGCCGGTCCGGTGTCCCGGGACTCTGAGTTCGGTGGTTTGTGACGGGTCGAAGTTCTGCCGGGCGCCCGTCGGCGTCGACGTCATGAGTCATCCCCCCACACGCACAGGAGCGCGTGTCTGTTCGTCGCGGCCGCCCGTCAGGGTCCCCCTCGACTCTCGACGGGCGTGTCAGTGGTGGCCACAGTCACCACACAGTCCACTCACAGAGACATGGCACTGCGACCGTCCGGTTGCGGAATGCCCCCCTCGACATCCGTTCCTGGGCGGGGCCCCTCCTCCCCGCGAAACCGCGCAACCGGTTCCGTACCCCCTCAACTGCCGTGTACCGGCAGTATCTTCAAAACCAGGGTTCTACGGTGTTCAGCTTGATCGCAAGACACGAAACGCGGTGTTTACCGGTCATACGCGTTCATTGGGGCGCGTGTGGGGATCATGTGGAGCCGTTGTGGACAGTCTTGTGCGGACGTTGTCGAAGTGCTCCCTTATGGCGTTCTCGGCACGTTTCGCATCTCCGGACCGGACCGCGTCGAGGATCGCCCGGTGCTGGCGGCAGGTGACCTCGGGGTCCTGCGGGCCGGCCGCGAGATCGGTGTGGACGCGATGGAAGGCGTCCCAGAACGCCTCCAGGACCTCGCTCAGCAGCGCGTTGTCCAGCCCCCGGTAGAGGGTGGCGTGAAAGACGCGATCGGTGGCCGCGAGCCCGACCCCCTCGGCGGCCTCCCGCTCCATCCGGGCCACCAGCGCGTCCAGTTCGACGAGGTCCCGCTCGGGCAACCGCCCCGCCAGCCGGGCGACGAGCCCCGACTCCACGGCTTCCCGCAGTTCGAGCAACTGGAGCAGGCTGTCCTCGCCGCGGTAGTGCCCGACGACGGTACGGAACGCGAGGCCCTCGACCATCGGCGCGAGCGACATCCGGCCGACGTACGTCCCGAACCCGTGCCGGATCTCGACGATCCCCATCGCCTGCAAGGCCTTGAGCGCCTCCCGCACCGAGTTCCGGCTCGCGCCGAGGAACACCATCAGCTCGGGCTCGGTCGGCAGCGGCGCCCCGGAGGGCAGCCGACGGTCGAGGATGAGCTTCTTGATCCGCTCCTGCAGGTCACGGGCTGCCATGGCCAGAGGGTATCCGGCCAAACGGGGGGAGAGCTGTGTTCCGTCCGGACGGGATGTTCCCCCATGTGCTCCGCCCATGCGAAAGGCCCTCCACGGGGGTGTGGGTGGCGGAGCCCCCGCGGCGCGCGGCGAAGCCGTGCAGAAACAACGATGGCGAGGCCGGTTCGCGCTTTCCGCGAACATGCCTCGCCATCGTCATCGTGCGCCGCCAGGGACTCGAACCCCGGACCCGCTGATTAAGAGTCAGCTGCTCTAACCAACTGAGCTAGCGGCGCGCGCTGACCTGCACAACTGTACCGGACGGCCGGGGGTGCTCCGGACCACCCTCCCCGGCCGGTCAGGGGCCGCCGTACATCATTCGGACCGTCAACATGCGAGTCCGGAAGACAGTTGAGAAACTGACGGACGTGCACGAGTGCGGAAATTTCCACCTGGAGTGTGAGGGGCATCGCATGGAGACTCCGGTATTCGAGGAATTCGAGCCCGCGAGCGATTGTGATTGCCCCGGATGCGTTCAGCGGCGGCGCGTCCCGCCGTATTCCCCGACCGGCCGCACGGGCGGTCCGCCCACCGCCCAGCGGGTCCTCGTCGTGGCGACGGCCGCGACCGCCGCGCTTGCCGCCGGGCACGCCGTACCGGCCCTCGCCGCTCCCCACGCCCCGGCCCGCCCCGGCGTTCCCGCAGGTGACACGGGTGACGAGCCCGCCACCCCGCAGGGCACCAAGGCCCCGCTGCACGGCCCGAGCGGGAAACCGGCGAAGCCGGCCGGCGCCGTCAGGGTGCCCACGACCACCCGCGCCGAGATCATCAACCGGGCCAAGACCTGGATCGCGGCGCAGGTGCCGTACAGCATGGACGAATACTGGTCCGACGGTTACCGGCAGGACTGCTCGGGGTTCGTCTCGATGGCCTGGGGTCTGGCGGGGAACGAATGGACCGGCAGCCTCGACCGGTACGGGGTGCGTATTTCCAAGGAGGAACTGCAGCCCGGCGACATTCTGCTGTTCCACAATCCCGAGAACCCCGAGAAGGGTTCGCACGTGGTTATCTTCGGCGGCTGGACCGACTACACGCACACCTACTACATCGCCCTGGAGGAGACCCCCTCGCACGCCCGCCGCCAGTCCACCCCGTACGCGTACTGGAGCCACTCCGCCAACTACGTCCCCTACCGCTCCAAGGGCCTGACGGAGAGCGCTGGGGACAAGCCCCCGGTGCCCCCGGTGACCCCGGCCGGGACGGGCACGTCGAAGACCGGGTATCCGGGAGCGACGTATTTCGGCCCCGGCGCCAGCAATGAATACGTCACCCAGCTCGGCACGATGCTCGTCGCCCGGGGCGCCGGCTCCTACTACACCTCGGGTCCGGGACCGCGCTGGTCGGACGCGGACCTCCGGGCCACCCAGGCGTTCCAGCGGGCCCAGGGCTGGACCGGCGCGGACGCGGACGGCCTGCCCGGCCCGCAGACCTGGGAACTTCTCGTCACCGGCAAGGGCCGGAGCATCGGCGGCACGCCCGCGGGAGCGGCGGGCCCGCCCGCCCCCGCCTCGCACGGCGTCCCCGGCTACCCCGGCCGGGGCATGTTCCGCCCCGGCGCGACCAACAAGTACGTCACCGAGCTGGGAAAGCAGTTGGTCAAGAAGGGGTTCGGCACGTACTACACCACCGGCCCGGGACCCCGCTGGGGCGAGCCCGACCGGCGCAACGTCGAGGCCTTCCAGCGCGCCCAGGGCTGGCGGGGCGGCGCGGCGGACGGCTACCCGGGCCCGGAGACCTGGCGCCGGCTCTTCTCGTAACGAAGCCCATCACGCTCGACCCCACCCGTTGTGACGCATCTGGCGCGGAGGCTGGAAGCAACCATGAGTACGACGACCACTTCACAGACGCCCGAGAACGAGGAACCCGCGCGGCCGCCCGAGGCGCAGACCCGTCCCGCGCGGCTCATCCAGAACGAGGCGACCACCGAGATCCCCGTCCACCTGCTGTTCCGCGACGACCCCGACCCGGCGCCGGTGCCGCTCAGGCCCGCCGTCGTGGCCCGCCGCCAGGGCACCGGCGAGCAGCCCCGCTTCCGCCGCCCGGTACCGGCCAAGCCGCGCCCGGCACCCGAGGTCGACCCCGACCTGGTGGAGCGGCCCGCCCGGGTGCTGCCCGGCACGGCGGGGGTGCTCGCCGGTTCCTGCGGAATCGCCGGCTGCCTCGCCACCTCGTGGTGGGCGGGCGTCCTGCCCTCGCTCGCGGCGCATGCGCTACGGCTGCCGGTCTACGCCGGTGCCGGGCTCGGCCCCGCGCAGTGGGCCGCGTACGCCGGGGCCGGCGCGCTCGGCCTGTTCGGCTTCGGCGGGCTGGCCCGGGGCCGTACCGGACGGGCCTGGGTGCTCGGCCTGTTCGGCCGCTACCGGGGGACGGTCCGGCGCACCGGCCTGATGTGGGTCAACCCGCTGCTGCTGCGCCGCCGCGTCGACGTACGGCTGCGGCACTGGCGCGGCGAGCCGCTGCCGGCCGCCGACGCGAACGGGGTCGCGCTGCGGGTCGTGGTGCTCGTGGTGTGGCGGGTGCGGGACACCGCGCGTGCCACCCTCGGGGTCGAGGACCACGAGACGTATCTGCGCGAGTGCGTGGAGGCGGCGCTGGCCCGGGTGCCGGTGGAGCCGCCGGGCGGCGGCGCGAAGGGCACGGCCGACCTGGCCGCCGACGCGCTGACCCAACTGGTCGTGGCGGACTCGGCGCCGGTCGGCATCGAGGTGTTCTCGGTACGGCCGCTGCGCGTCGAGTACGCCCCGGAGGTCGCCGCGGCGATGACCCGCCGCCGTATCGCCGCGCTGGACGCGCAGCAGCGGGCGACGATGCTCACCTCGGTTGTCGACTCGGTGGAGGACACCGTCACCCGGCTGACCGTGCGCGGCCTGGTGGAACTGGACGACTACGAACGCAAGGCGCTGGTGAAGGACTTGACGGTGGCGTTCTGCTCGGGGCGGGCGGAAGCGAGCCCGTGATGGGGATGGACACAGTCAAGTAACGGCAATAATCTGGGACTTGGTCTAGACCTGCACGGCTCACGGAACTTCCCCACACGTTCTCCAGGAGCGGCAGCATGCGCAAAAAGACCAAGTGGTACGCCGCCGTGCTCGGGCTCACCACGGCCGGGGCCATCGTGCTCTCGTCCGGCGCCGCGAGCAGCCACGGCTACACCGACCTCCCCATCAGCAGGCAGAAGCTCTGCGCCAACGGCACGGTGACGAACTGCGGTGACATCCAGTACGAGCCGCAGAGCGTCGAGGGCCCCAAGGGCTTCCCGGCCGCCGGTCCCGCCGACGGCCAGATCTGCAACGGCGGCGTCAGCCGCTTCAGCCAGCTCAGCGCGCCGACCACACCGTCGGGCGGCGCCTGGCCGACGACAAAGATGACGGGTGGTCAGTCGTACACCTTCCGCTGGCAGTTCACCGCCATGCACGCCACCACGGACTTCAAGTACTACGTCACCAAGCAGGGTTGGAACCAGAACCACAACCTGGCCCGCTCGGACCTCAACACCACGCCGTTCCTCACCGTCCCCTACAACGGCCAGCGCCCGCCATCCACCCTCTCGCACAGCGGCACGCTTCCGTCCGGTCTCTCCGGCCACCATGTGATCGTCGCGGTGTGGACGATCGCGGACACGGCCAACGCGTTCTACGCCTGCTCGGACGTCACGTTCTGAGCTTCGCTTGAGACAGTCCGGCGTCCCCCGGGGGTAGGTTCCCCACACCAAGCGGCACGTGCCTGACCTCGGGGGACACCATGGAAGCGCTGTTCTACCTCGCACCTCTGCTCATCATCGGCATCGTGTCGCTCGGCGCGACCGCCGTGATCCGCCGTTCGCGACAGGTCAACAGCGCCTGGAGCAGCGGGCTCACGGCCCGGGCGCGCTGTCTGCGGACGTACACGACGACCAGCGGCGGCGGGGACAGCATGGTGTCGACGACGCTGCACCACGTCTACGAGTTCACGACACACCAGGGCGGGACCGTCCGGTTCGAGGAGCGGAACGGGCCGGGGACGACCCTGGAGGGCGACATCGTCACCGTGTACTACGCGGCGGACCACCCCGAGCGGGCCACCGCCCACGCCCCGGCCCGCGGAAAGCTCGCGGCGGGGGCGGGCTGCGCGCTGGCTTTCTTCGGCATGATCGTCGTCTTCTGCCTCGGGTTCATCCTCGTGGCCCACGAGATGTTCAGGGTGGTGGGAGGCGACCTGCCGTAGGGCTCCACATCTGACGGTACGTCAACTACCGTGCGCCCCCATGGAGTCCACGAGGCGCACGGTCGCGGAACTCGTACAGGCGCGGTGGGGTGACCACCGACCGGGCCTGTGGTTCGGGCAACGGGTGCTGAGTCACCACGAGGTGGCGGCCGGTGCCGCGGCCAGGGCGGCGCTGCTGACCGACCTGCTGTCGCCGGGCGCGGCACCCCATGTCGGCGTGCTGCTCGACAACACCCCTGAATATCCCCTGTGGTTGAGCGCGGCGGCCCTCGCGGGCGCGGCCGTAGCCGGCATCAACCCCACCCGCCGCGGCCCCGAACTGGCCCGCGACATCCTGCACACCGAATGCCGGTTGCTGGTCACCGAGCAAACCCACCTGCCCCTCCTCGAAGGCCTCCAACTCCCCAACGTACGGCTCCTGGTGACGGACACTCAGCCCTACGCCGAACTGCTCGCGCCGTATACGGGCACGCGACCGGATGCCTTCGCCCACGCCACCCCCGACGACCGCATCCTGCTCTACTTCACCTCCGGATCCACCGGCGCACCGAAGGTCGCGATCTGCACCCAGGGCCGCCTGGCCGCCGCGGGCCGCTCACTGGTCGACAGCTTCAAAGTCCTCCCGGACGACGTGCACTACATCTGCATGCCGATGTTCCACGGCAACGCGGTGATCGCCGACTGGGCACCGGCGCTGGCGGCCGGGGCCGGGGTCGCGCTGAGGCGGCGGTTCTCGGCATCACGCTTCCTGGACGACGTACGGAGGTACCGGGCCACGTACTTCACCTACGTCGGCCGTGCCGTGCAGTACATCCTGGCCACCGAGGAGCGCGCCGACGACCGGGACAACCCGCTGCGCATGGGCTTCGGCACGGAGGCGGGGGCGGTGGACTCGGCGGCGTTCGAGCGGCGGTTCGGGGTGCGGCTGGTGGAGGGGTACGGGTCCTCGGAGGGCGGGGCGGCGGTGCAGTGGTCGCCGGGAACGCCGTCCGGGGCGGTCGGCCCGGCGGCGCCCGGCCTCGCCGTACTCGATCCCGAGACGCACGCGGAGTGCCCGCCGGCCGCCTTCGACTCGGCAGGCCGACTGCTCAACGGGGAAGAGACGATAGGGGAGTTGGTGAACCGGGGCGCCAACCCCTTCGAGGGCTACTGGCGCAACCCGGAGGCGGACGCGGAACGCCGTCGGGCGGGCTGGTACTGGACCGGCGACCTCTTCTACCGCGACAACGACGGCTACCTCTACTTCGCCGGCCGCACCGACGACCGCCTCCGCGTCGACAGCGAGAACCTGGCCGCCGCGATGATCGAGAACATCGTCGCCCGCTACGAGGGCGCCGACGCCGTGGCGGTCTACGCGGTCCCGGACCCGGTCACCGGCGACCAGGTCATGGCCACGATCGCCGGCACCTTCGACCCCCTCGCCTTCGCGGAGTTCCTCCTGGCCCAGCCGGACCTGGGGACGAAGATGGCACCCCGGTTCGTACGGGTGGTGGACCGGATGCCGGTGACGGCCACCAACAAGATCCACCGGGCGGGCCTGCGGCGGGAGGGGATCGCGTGCGCCGACCCGGTGTGGTGGCGGCCGCCGGGGGAGGCGGCCTATCGACGCCTCACCCCGGAGGACGCCGAAGGGCCCTTCGTCTCCACGAGCCGGTGATCGATACTCTGTGCCGACAGCTTCGGGGGGGCATGTACATGAGGCACAGCAGGGGGAGTACGCGAACAGCCGCGCAGGCAGCGGCAGTTGTCGTCGTCGCCGTCCTGATGAGTGGTTGTTCGTCGGGCGATCCGGCGCAGGCCAAGGAGTGGCAGGGGCTTTACTGCGCCAAGCTGGGGGCCTGGGAGAAGGCCAAGCGTGCCTCGGCGGCCAGTGCGGCTGCCGCCGGTGACGGAGAGGACACGGGGTACGACATCGTCGCGTCGAAGGGGCGGGCGGCCATCGACGCCTCGAAGAGGCTCGACCGGGAAGGCCTCAACCACGGTGGCACCAAGATCCTCGACGACACCGTCAACGCGATCGGCGGCGACGCCGGGGCCGAGGGGCGTGCGGCGTCCTACTGCGACAGCGCGGGCTTCGAGGCTTCGGCCGGCTAGGGCCTGTCGTTTGGATCAGGCCGGCCCGACTGACGGTGCCTTGTCGGCCCACCCGAGCGGGGCGTGGTGCGTGCAGATGCAAGGCGGAGGAGGGAGGCGACGCGGAGCGTCGGCGAGTGACGACAACGCGGCAGATGTGCGTGCCACGCCCCGCGACGCCGGCATGATCCAAACGACAGGCCCTAGCGCTGACGCAGGGCGCTGGAAGGTGCGGTATCCGGCCCCGAGAACGACCAAGGGCGCCCTCCCCGAAGGGAGAACGCCCAGATCGCACATGTGCGCCGCCAGGGACTCGAACCCCGGACCCGCTGATTAAGAGTCAGCTGCTCTAACCAACTGAGCTAGCGGCGCATGACTCACGCCTTCCGCTGGATCTGTGTCTCGCGGAGGGCGACGAGAAAATACTACCTGGTCCGGAGGGGTGCTTCGAACCAGCCGCTAGATGGCCAGGGAGAGAAGGACAGGTCCCGCTCCGCGGTTCAGGGTGTCCGCCGCTCGGCGGAGGCGGTGGGCGTGTTCGATCGGGAGGGAGAGGGCCAGGCAGCCCACCGAGGAACCGGCGGTGATCGGGACGGCCGCGCAGACCGTGCCGACCGCGTACTCCTGGAGGTCGAGGTGGGGGATCGTCGGCGGCTGGGTCTCCAGGCGGGAGAGCAGCAGCTTGTCGCTGGTGATGGTGCGCGAGGTGAGGCGGGCCATCTTGTGGCGGGAGAGGTGGTCGCGGCGGCCGTTGTGGTCGAGCTGGCCCAGCAGGCTCTTGCCGAGCGCGGTGGCGTGCGCGGAGACGCGGAAGTCGACCCACTCGTTGACCGCCGGGGTGGTGGGTCCTGCCGCGTACTGGGTGATCGTGACCTCGCCGTCGACGTACCGGCTGACGTAGACCGCCGCGCCCAGGGAGTCGCGCAGCCGGTCGAGGGTCCGCTGGATCTGCTCGCGCACCGCCTGGTCCCGGCCGGCCGCGGAGCCGAGCCGGTTCAGCGCCTCGCCGGTGACATAGGCGCCGTCGGTGAGCTGCTCGACGTAGCCCTCGCGGCGCAGCATCCGCAGCAGTGCGGTCAGGCGCGCGGCGCCGACGCCGGTGAGGCGGGCGAGCTCGGTGTCGGTGACACCGGCGGAGTGGGCTGACACTGTCTCCAGGACGCGCAGCGCGTCCTGGGCCGAATGGTGGGGAGCGGTCGGCTCGTGCATCAGCGCCACGGTGTTTCTCCCTGCGCTCGCTTTGTGGGCCGTGATACCGGACAGCGATTCCTCTCCACGATAGCCGTCAAACGGCCGATGTGGAGCGGCTGTTGGCGAGATTATGGCCCTCCTGATGCCCTCCCAACTGGGACGTAAGCCGGATGGCATATGTCAGCGGAATGCCCCGTGGCGTAGACCTTGGGTGTTCGAGAGTTCACTTGCCGTAGTTGAATAAATGTCAAAGAATCGCGCCGAGGAATTCCCGGGTCCGCTGATGTTCCGGATCGCCGAAGATCCGCTCCGGCGGGCCCGATTCGATGACCTTTCCCGAGTCGAACATCAGGACCTGGTCCGAGATGTCCCGGGCGAAATTCATCTCGTGGGTCACACAGAGCATGGTGATGTCGGTGGTGCGGGCGATGTCCCGCAGCACGTCGAGCACGCCCGCGACCAGCTCGGGGTCCAGCGCCGAGGTCACCTCGTCAAGGAGCAGCACCTGCGGCCGCATCGCCAGCGCCCGCGCGATCGCGACGCGCTGCTGCTGGCCGCCGGAGAGCTGGGTCGGGCGGGCGCCGGCCTTGTCGGAGAGGCCGACCAGGTCGAGCAGCTCCAGCGCGCGGGCCTCCGCCTCCTCCTTGGGCATGCCGAGGACGGTGACCGGTGCCTCGGTGATGTTGCGCAGCACGGTCATGTTCGGGAACAGGTTGAACTGCTGGAACACCATCCCGATCTTCTTGCGGATCTCGCGGACCTGCTTCTCGGGCGCGGGGAAGAGCTGCTCCCCGCCGACGGTGATCGTCCCCTCGTCCGGCTTCGTCAGGGTCATCAGCAGCCGCAGGATCGTGGTCTTGCCGGACCCGGACGGGCCGATCAGGGTGACGTGCTTGCCGGACTCGACGGAGAAGTCGAGGCTGTCGAGCACGGTGTTGGACCCGAACCGCTTGGTGACGTGGTCCAGGCGTATCAGCTCGCGGCCGTCCACCGGCGGGTTGGCGTTGACGTCGGCATCGTTGATCAGGGGCGTGTCAGCGGACAAGGCGTCGCTCCAGGGCTCGGATCAGCAGGGAGGCGGGATAGGAGATGAGGATGAAGGCCACGCCGATCACGGTGATGGGCTCGGTGAACTGGAAGTGGTCCTGGGAGAAGAGACGGGCCTGGCCCATCAGTTCCAGCACGGTGATCGCCATCAGGATCGGTGTGTCCTTGAGCATCGCGATCACGTAGTTGCCGAGGGCCGGGACCACCCGGCGGATCGCCTGCGGCAGGATCACCACGGTCCAGGTCCGGCGCACCGGCAGGTTCAGCGCGGTCGCCGCCTCCCACTGGCCGACGGGGACCGCCTCGATACCGGCGCGGTAGACCTGCATCGTGTACGTCGAGTAGTGCAGCCCGATCGCGAAGACACCGGTGGTCAGCGCGGAGAAGGTCAGCCCCCACTCCGGCAGCACATAGAAGAGGAAGAACAGCTGCACCAGCAGCGGAGTGTCCCGCACGAACTCGGTGACGACCTCGACCGGCCAGCGCACCCAGCGTGTCGGCGTCCGCATCAGCAGCGCCCACACCAGCCCCAGTCCGAACGAGATCAGCGACCCGAGTGCCAGCACCTCCAGGGTGACCTTCAGGCCGTCCCAGAAGTACGGCATGAAGTCATCTACGGCGTTCCAGTCCCACTTCATGCGACTCCACCTCCGACACCCGTGGTCTGGGCGCGCTTCAGCTCACGCGCGGCCTTCTCGTTCCCGGCCGGCTTGCCGATCCCGGCTTTCAGCTTCTTCTCCAGTCCGCGCATCAGCCGGGTGAGCGCGAAGGCGATCACGAAGTAGATCAGCAGGACATACGTGTAGATCTCCGCGCTCTGCTGCAACGCGAGCCGCACCTGGCTGGCGCTGAACGTCAGATCGCCCATGCCCATGATCGAGACCAGCGCGGTGCCCTTGAGCAGTTCGATCAGCAGGTTGCAGAAGGTCGGGATCATCTCCGGCACCGCCTGCGGCAGCAGGATCAGCCGCATCCGCTGCCAGGGTGTGAAGCTCAGCGCGACACCGCCCTCCAGCTGTGCCGGGTCGACCGCGTTGAGCGCCCCGCGCACGATCTCCGTGCCGTACGCCCCGTAGGTCAGCCCGAGCGCGAGCGTGCCCGCCCACAGGGGCACGAGCTGCCAGCCGAAGGCGACCGGCAGCACGAAGTACACCCAGAAGATCATGACGAGTGCGGAGGTGCCGCGGAACACCTCGGTGTAGAAACCGGCGAGAAAACGGACGATCCACAGCCGGTGGGTACGGGCGATGCCGACGACGAACGACACGGCGGTCGCCAACAGGGCGCTGAACACGAGGAGTTGGACGGTGGTCCAGGCTCCCTTGAGGACGAGGTCCCAGAGTCCGGAGGTCATCCGCCGCCACAGAGCTCCTTCGCGGTGAGGTTCGTCATCTCGGCCTTGGTGAACCCGAAGGGCCGCAGGATGCGGAGCAGCTCCCCGCTCTTCTTGAGCTTGTGCAGCTCGACGTTGAAGGCGTCGCGCAACTTGGTCTCGGTCAGCCGGAAGGCGAACGCGCCCCCGTCGATATGCGGTTTCCCGTCGACGAGCGGTGCGAAGGGCGTGATGGACTCCGTCTTGCGCGACTTCTCGACCACCGCGCGCGTGGTGACCGCCGTACCGGCGAAGACGTCGACGCGCCCCGCCTCCACGGCGTTCAGCCCGGCGACCTGGTCCGGGACGATCAGGATGTCGCTCTGCTTGTACCCGGCGTCGACGGCGTGCTGGATCTGGGCGTAGCCCGTGCCGGTGGCGAACTTCGCCTTCTTCGCGACGACGTCCTTGTAGTTGTGGAGCCCCTTCGGGTTGCCCTTGCGGACGACGAAGGAGTCGAGCATCTGGTAGTCAGGGTCGGCGAAGATGACCTGCGCACAGCGGTCCGGGTTCACGTACATCCCGGCGGCCACGACGTCGAACTGCTGCGAGTTCAGCCCCGGTATGAGCGAGCCGAACTCGGTGGGCACGGGCTGCACCTTGTCGACACCGAGCCGCTTGAAGATCGCCTTCGCCAACTCCGGTGCCTCACCGGTCAGATGGCCGTCCTTGTCGATGTACCCGAACGGGATCTCACCCGCGATCCCCAGCCGTACGACGCCCTGCGCCTTCAGCCGGGCGAGCAGATCACCGCCGTTCGTGGTCGACGCGGTGGCCACACGGCTGCAGCCGGCCGCGCCCAGCGCACCGGCCGCAGCCGCCCCGGCGAGCAGTGCCCGGCGGGTGGGACCCGGCGTGTGACCGGATGTGTGTCTGTCGTTCCCAATTGGTGGAGCCATGGGCGCGCAGCTACCCGAGCGCACCAGGGTTATGCACCCTGGATCACATGACGGATCACTTCATCGAAGTCTCGCTCGTCAAGAGGAACGTCCACTGCACCGCGAAACTGCTGGTAGAGCGCGCGCCGATCACCTGCGCGGCGATCTGGGAGGCCCTGCCGCTCGCCGGCGACGTCTACCACGCCAAGTACGCCCGCAACGAGATCTACGCCCTTTTCCCGCCATTCGCGGAAACGGAACCCCCGCTGGAAAACCCCACAGTCACCCCTATTCCGGGCGATCTCTGCTATTTCGCCTTCGCCGGTACAGAGCTGGGCACCAAGGCCTACGGCTACGACCGCGAGGTCCGCGCCGGCACCACGGTCGTCGACCTGGCCCTGTTCTACGAACGCAACAACCTGCTGCTCAACGGCGATGTGGGCTGGGTGCCCGGCATCGTCTGGGGCCAGATCGTCGAGGGGTTGGAGGGGATGGCGGAGGCGTGCAACGACCTCTGGCGGACGGGGGCGGCGGGGGAGACGCTCAGCTTCCGGCGGGCGTGAACAACGTATGAGCGGCCCGCAGCACCAGGTCGTCCCGGTGCCGGGCCCCCACGATCTGCAAGCCGATCGGCAGCCCGTCCCCGTCGTTGCCCACGGGGACGGTGGCGGCGGGCTGCTGGGTCAGGTTGAAGGGGTACGTGAACGGCGTCCAGCCGGTCCAGCGGCGGTACCCGGAACCCTTCGGGACCTCAACTCCGGCCTCGAAGGCGGTGATCGGGAGAGTGGGCGTGACGAGGAGGTCGTAGCGCTCGTGGAACAGGCCCATGCGGCGGCCGAGTTCCATCCGGACGTCCACCGCCGTCAGATAGTCCAGCGCCGAGAGAGCCGCCCCCGCCGCACGGATCTCCCGCAGCCCCGGGTCCAGCAACTCCCGCTGCTGCGGGGCGAGTTTCTGGGTCACGCGGGCCGCCCCGCTGAACCACAGGGCGTGGAAGGCGTCCACCGGGTCCGTGAAGTCGGGGTCGGTCTCCTCGACATAGGCGCCGAGCGAGGCCAGCCGCTCCACGCCCCGCCGTACCGCCGCCGCGACGGCCGGCCGCACCGCGACCTGACCGCCGAGGGAGGGGGAGTACGCGATGCGCAATCCCCGTACCCCCTCCGCGAGTTGAGCGGTGAAGGAACCTGACGGCCGGTCCAGCGCGGACCAGTCGCGCACGTCCGGTACGCCGATCACGTCCAGCATCAGTGCCGCGTCCGCCGCGTCTTTGGTCATCGGCCCCACGTGCGACAGCGTGCCGAACGCGCTCGCCGGGTACAGCGGCACCCTGCCGTACGTCGGCTTCAGTCCGAAGATCCCGCAGAAGGACGCGGGGATACGGACACTGCCGCCGCCGTCGGTGCCCAGCGACAGCGGGCCCGCGCCCAGCGCTACGGCCGCCGCGCTGCCACCGCTCGAACCGCCGGCCGTGCGGGACGGGTCGTGCGGGTTGCGGGTGACGCCAGACAAGGGGGAGTCCGTCACCCCCTTCCAGCCGAACTCAGGGGTCGTCGTCTTGCCGAGGAACACCGCGCCGTGCTCGCGCAGCCGCGCCACCGAGGGCGCGTCCTCGTCCCAACTTCCCTGCTCAGCAATGGTCCTGGAGCCACGCAGAGTGGGTGTGCCGCGCTGGAGCAGGATGTCCTTGACCGTGACCGGCACCCCGTCCAGCAGTCCGGCCGGCTCCCCGCGCCGCCAGCGCTCCGCCGACTCGGCCGCCTGCGCCAACGCGCCCTCCGCGTCGAGCCGTACGAACGCGTTCACGACGGGCTGTATCTCCTCGGCCCGATCGAGGGTCGCGCGGGTCGCGTCCACGGGGCTGAACTCCCGCCTGCGGTAGCCGTCCAGGAGTTCCACGGCGGTCAGCTCGGTGAGTTCGGTCGTCATCCGGCCCTCCAGAGTGGGGAGTTCAGTGCCCTGGTACGTACCCACGCTTCTTGTCGACCACGTTCGGCAGCGGCTTGCCCGCCTCCCATCTCTCGTACGCCGCCACGAACTGCGTGCCGAGTTCGTCCCGCCAACCGACAGTGTCGCCGCTCATGTGCGGGGAGACGATCAGCCCCGGGACCTGCCACAACGGGCTGTCGGGAGTGAGGGGTTCGGCCTCGAAGACATCGAGCGCGGCGCCCGCGATCCAGTGCTTGGTGAGTGCCTCCGCGAGCGCGTCCTCGACGACGAGCTGACCCCGGCCCACATTGATGAACCGCGCCGAGGGCTGCATACAGCCGAAGCGGCGGGCGTCGAACATGCCGTGCGTCTCGTCGGTGAGCGGTGCCGCCGCGACCACCCAGTCGGCGCGCGCCATCAGCCGGTCGAGTTCGCCGGGGCCGTGGATGCCGGTGCGCGGGGTGCGGCCGACGAGCGCGGTCGTCACGCCGAGTGCCTTGAGCGTACGGACGATCGCCCGCCCGATCGGCCCGGAGCCGACCACGCAGGCGCGGGTCCCGGCCACCCGCTGTGCCTCGCGGTGGAGCCAGGTCCGCTCCCGCTGGAGATCCAGCGTCCTCGGCAGATCCTTCGCCATCGCGAGGACGAGCGCGGCGACGTACTCGGCGATCGGCTGGTCGAAGACACCGCGCGCGTTCGTCACCACCGTCTCGGAGTCGGCGAGTTCGGGGCACATCAGATGGTCCACGCCCGCGCTCGCGGTGTGCACCCAGCGCGGTCGCGGACCCTCGCCCGGCCAGGCGGCGCGCACCGCGTGCGAGGTGAAGTCCCACACCAACAGGACGTCGGCGGACGGGAGTTGGGCCGCGAGCGTCGACTCGTCCGCGTGCTTGATCCGCACCCGCCCGGTGAGCTTTCCGAGGCGGGGCAGCGGGTCGGCGTCCAGGACGAGAAGGGTGGGCGGGGCGGCGGGAGGTGCGGTCATGCGGAGCCGTTTCTCGCGGGAGGCAACACGGGAGGCACAGGGTTGGCGGCCGTCTGACATGCGCGGATTGACCACGCTCGCACTCGAATCTACCTTCGTCAACACGGACGCCCGCACGGACCGTTGTCACCCCGTTTCTCTTGGTGAGGCCGGTGTTGCCATGCACGTTTCCTTTCTGGGCGGACCCCGCCCGCAGCGCGGTGTCGGTGTCGTCGCCCCCTTCGACTTCGCGCTGGACCGCGAGTTGTGGCGCTGGGTCCCCGACGACATCTCGCTGCACCTCACGCGGACGCCGTTCGTGCCCGTCGAGGTGAGCCTCGACCTGGCCCGGCTGGTCAGCGAGCACGAGACCCTGCACGACGCGGTTCGCACGCTCAACGCCATCGCCCCCGAGGTCGTCGCGTACGCCTGCACCTCCGGGAGCTTCGTCGGCGGACTCGCCGGGGAGCGCGCGATGTGCGAGGCGATGACCCGGGCCGGCGAGGTGCAGTCCCTGACCACCTCGGGCGCCCTGCTGGATGCCCTCACCGAACTGGGCGCCCGTCGGATCGCCCTGGTCACGCCGTACACGGTGTCCGTCACCCAGTCCCTGGAGGAGTACCTCGCCGAGGCCGGCGTCCAGGTCACCGGCCGCGCCTTCATGGGCCTGACCCGGCACATCTGGAAGGTGCCGTACCGGGACGTCGTCGACATGGCCCACCAGGCCGTCCGGGGCGCCGCCGACGCGCTCTTCATCAGTTGCACCAACCTCCCGACGTACGACGTGATCCCCCAACTGGAGGCGGAACTGCGCATACCGGTCGTGTCGGCCAACCAGGTCACGATGTGGGCAGCGCTGCGCAGGCTGGGTACGCGTGCGGTGGGCCCCTATCAGGCGCTGCTGGACGAGTCGGCGCGCCACCGGGGGCCGGTACTGCCGGAAGAACACCAGGAAGGCTGGTCATGACCGCACTCGGATTCCTCTACCCGGGCCACTCCGCAGAGGACGACTACCCGCGCATCGAGCAGCTCCTCGGCAGCGACGTCCGCCTCGACCTCGTCCACACGGACATCGGAGAGGACGCTCACCGCGTGGACGCCCTGCGCGAGATGGGCTCCCCCGACCGGCTCACGGCAGGCGTCGAGCAACTGCGCATGTCGGGCGCCGAGGCGGTCGTCTGGGCCTGCACCAGCGGCAGTTTCGTCTACGGCTGGGAGGGCGCCCACGACCAGGTGCGCGGCCTGGCCCGGGCGGCGGGCCTGCCGGCCTCCTCGACGTCCTTCGCCTTCGTCTACGCGGCGAAGGAGCTGGGGGTGCGACGGGTGGCCGTAGGCGCGACCTACCCGGAGGACGTGGCGGCCCTCTTCGCCGACTTCCTGCGCGCCGGCGGACTGGAACCGACCGAGGTCCGCGCCTCCGGCATCATCACCGCCGCCGAGGTCGGCACCTGGGGCCGCGACGAGGTCCTCGCCCTGGCCCGCGCCGCCGACACCCCGGACGCCGAGGCGATCCTCCTCCCCGACACGGCCCTGCACACGGCCGGCCACCTCACAGACCTGGAGAAGGAACTGGGCAAACCGGTCCTCACCGCCAACCAGGTCACGGTCTGGGAGGCACTGCGTCTGGCGGACCGCAAGGTCAACGCACCGGAACTGGGCACGCTGTTCACCAAGGAGCCGATCGTGCAGGTGGGCTGAACAGCCGTGCCCTGTCCACCCGCTCCGCACCCGCTCTCAGTCGGCCGGCCTCAGCAGCGCATCCAGCCGTTCCAGCAGCGCCAACGCCTCCTCGGGATCGGTGGTGGCAGCCGCGAGTGCCGGAGTGATCGGGGCCTCGCGGACGGCCTTCATGCGGGGGGACGGTTCGGGGCTGGTGCGGAGGAGGGTGCGGCGGCCGTCCGTCGGATCGGGCTCGGTGAGGAGGGCGTCGGCGGAGCGCAGCCGGGCCACGCAGTTGGAGACCTGACTCTGCACGAGGCCGGTGCGGCGGGCGATCTCGGTGACCGTGGTGCCAGGGTGGTCCCTGATGTCGGCGGCGACGAGCAGGACCGTACGGGTGCTGGTGGGGTGGGCGCCGATGCCCTCGGCCGGGACGGCGGACTCCGCGATCTTCTGGAGGCGGATGCCCAGCAGGAACAGGTCGTCGACGTTCACGGAACCAGGTATATCAGAAACAGATGCATCTCATCTTGATGCATCTGTATCTGATGGATATGTTTCTCGCATGATGACCGTGACGAACAATCCGAAGCTGCGCGGGAACCCCTGGGCCGTCCTGGCCACGCTCTCCCTCGGGTTCTTCATGACCCTCCTCGACATGACGATCGTCAACATCGCCCTCCCCGACGTGATGCGCTCCCTGAACGCGGGCCTCGACCAGGTGATGTGGATGGTCAGCGGCTACACGCTCGTCCTCGCCGCCCTGCTGGTGACCGCCGCGAGGCTCGGCGACATGAAGGGCCAGCGCACCCTCTTCGCCGCCGGAACCGCCCTGTTCACCCTGGCCAGCGCGGCCTGCGGCCTGGCCACCGGCCCCGCCACGCTCATCGTGGCCCGGGTGGTCCAGGGCCTCGGCGCCGCCCTGCTCACCCCGCAGACCATGGCGCTGATCGTCGCCACCTTCCCCGCCACCCGACGCGGCACCGCACTCGGAATCTGGGGCTCGGTAGCAGGCGTGGCGACCCTCTCCGGCCCCACGCTCGGCGGCCTCATCGTCAGTACGGCCGGCTGGCGCTGGGTGTTCTTCGTCAACATCCCCGTCGGCCTGCTGGTCCTGGTGCTGACCTTCCGCTGGGTGCCCGACCTGCGCACCGGCCGCGCCCACCGCCTCGACATATCCGGCGTCCTGCTCTCCGCCGCCGCGCTGACGGGCCTCACCTTCGCCCTGATGGAGGGCGACCGGTATGCCTGGAACCCCTGGATCCTGACGCTCGCCGCCGCCTCCCTGGCCCTCGGCGCCCTGTTCCTCCGCCATCAGTCCCGCAGCCAGGATGCCGAACCCCTCATCCCCTTCGCCCTGTTCGGCGACCGCGGTTTCACCGCCATGACCGCCCTGATGGGCGCGATCGGCGCCGCCCTGATCGGCGCTGTCCTCCCGCTCAGCCTCTTCCTCCAGCAGCAGCTCGGCCTCAGCGCGATCCACGCGGGTCTCGCCCTGGCACCCTCCCCGCTCGTCTCCCTGCTCGTCTCGCCGTACGCCGGCCGGCTCAGCGACCGCGTCGGCGGGCGGCGCGTCCTCCTCGCCGGGCTCCTGTCCTTCGCGACGGGCCTCACCGCGGCGATCCTCCTGGCGACCCCGGGAGCCCACGCCCTGACCCTCACTCTCCCGCTGATGCTCATGGGCCTCGGCACCGGCTGCATGATCGCCCCACTCTCCACCGAGGCGATGCGGAACGTCCCCGCTCACCTGGCCGGAGCGGCGTCCGGCGTCAACAACACGGTCAGGCAACTGGGTTCGGTCCTGGGCGCCGCTGCCACGGCGGCCCTGATGGCGGTCGGCTCGTCACCGCTGGACGGCCTGCACCTGGCGATGGCACTCCCGGTGGTCCTGCTCGCGCTCGCGGCCGGGGCCGTAGTGGCGCCGACCCGGTGTCACCGGACACCTGCCCCCGGGAATAAAGCGGAGACAGCCTCCTGTTAGCCCCCCGCAGGACACCGCACAGCTCACAACAGGAGGCACCTACCGTGGCGGCAGACGACGAGATCCGGGGTACGGCGCAGGGCACCGCCCCCGTCCCCCTCTCCGTACTGGACCTGGTGACCGTCGGTGCCGGCCGCACCGCCACGGACGCGCTCCGCACCAGCGTGCGGATCGCCCGGCTCGCCGAGTCGCGCGGGTTCCACCGCTACTGGGTCGCCGAGCACCACTCGATGCCGGGCGTCGCCTCCTCCTCGCCCGCCGTGATCCTGGCCCACCTCGCCGCCCACACGGACCGCATCCGGCTGGGCTCCGGCGGGGTCATGCTGCCGAACCACGCGCCCCTCGTCATCGCGGAGCAGTTCGGCACCCTGGAGGCGCTCGCCCCGAACCGTGTCGACCTCGGCCTCGGCCGCGCCCCCGGCACCGACGGCGCCACCGCCGCCGCCCTGCGCCGCACCGACCGCCTCAACGAAGGCGCCGACGACTTCCCCGAGCAGCTCGCCGAACTGACCCGGTTCCTGGACGACGACTTTCCCGACGGCCACCCCTACGCCCGCATCCACGCGGTCCCCGGCCCGATCCAGTCGACCTCGCCCGGCGGTGTCCAGTCCCCGCACCGCCCCCCGATCTGGCTCCTTGGCTCCTCCGGCTTCAGCGCCCGCCTGGCCGGCATGCTGGGTCTGCCCTTCGCCTTCGCCCACCACTTCTCCGCGCAGAACACCGTCCCGGCCCTCGACCTCTACCGGGAGTCCTTCCGGCCGAGCGCGGTGCTCGACGCGCCGTACGCCCTGATCGGTGTCTCCGCCCTCGCCACCGAGGACGAGAAGGAGGCCCGCCGCCAGGTGCTGGCCGCCGCCCTCAACATGGTCCGGCTGCGTACCGGCCGCCCCGGACTCGTGCCTACCCCCGAAGAGGCGGAGGCGTACGAATTCAGCCCCATGGAGCGGGAGTTCATCACCTCCTGGAACGCCAACGTCATCCACGGCACCGCCGACGAGGTCCGCGCCGGCCTCGACGACCTCCAGAAGCGCACGGGCGCGGACGAGTTGATGCTCACCTCCCACGCCCACAACCCGGACCTGCGGGTGCGCTCGTATGAACTGATCGCTGACGCCTATGAGTTGACGACCGATCAGGTCTGAGGGCAGGCCTTGGCGCCGAGTAGTTCGGAGATACGGTCCGGCGCCACCGGACGGGAGTACAGCCACCCCTGTCCGGTGTCGCAGCCGATCCGGCGCAGCCGGGATGCCTGCGCCGAGGTCTCCACGCACTCGGCGGTCACCGACAGGCCCAGCCGGTGGGCGAGTTGGATCATCGCCTCGACGATGACCTCGTCGGCCGGGTTCGGCGGGACGCCCTCTCCCTCGTACTGGAAGCCCCGGACGAAGGAGCCGTCCAGCTTCAGGACGGAGACCGGCAGCCGGCTGAGGTAGGCCAGGTTCGAGTAACCGGTGCCGAAGTCGTCGATGGCGATGTGCACACCCATGTCGCTGAGCGCCTGGAGGGTCTGCAACGGCCGGCCCGCCGAGCCCATCACCGCGGATTCCGTCAGCTCCAACTGGAGCAGATGCGGGGCGAGTCCGGTCTCGGCCAACGTCTGCGCCACATCCGCGACCAGGTCCGAGTCCCACACCTGGCGCACGGCCACATTGACGCTCACGAAGATCGGCGGCTCGTCCGGATGGTCGAGCTGCCAACGGCGGGCCTGGCGGCAGGCGGTGACCAGCACCCAGCGGCCGAGCTGCACGATCGAGCCGTCCTCCTCGGCCAGTCCGATGAACCGATTCGGCGTCAGCGTGCCGAACTGCGGGTGATTCCAGCGGACCAACGCCTCGACCCCGCGCAGCCGTCCGTTCTCCATCCCCACCAACGGCTGGTACTCCAGGGTGAATTCACCGCGCTCGATGGCCGGACGGAGCGTGGAGGCCAGCGCCTGGCGGGTCATGCGGTGCGCGTTGCGCTCCGGATCGAACAGCGTCCAGCGGGACTTGCCGTCCGCCTTCGCCCAGTACAGCGTCGTGTCGGCGGCCTGCATCAGCCCGGTGGCCGTCGTACCGGACGCCTGCCGCTCGACCACACCGATCGACGCCGACAGCGACAGCCGCTGCCCGGACAGATCGAAGGGCGCCTGCAGGGCCTTCAGCACCGACTCGGCGAGATCGGCCAGTTGATCCGTGCCGGTCGAGTCCTCGACGAGCAGCGCGAACTCGTCACCGCCCAGCCGCGCCACCAGCGGAGAGGCCGCCCGCGAGTAACCCGCCTCGTCCGCGCACCGCGTCAGCCGATCCGCCACGGCCGCCAACAGCCGGTCGCCGACCCGGTGTCCGAGCGTGTCGTTGACCGCCTTGAAGCCGTCCAGGTCGAGATAGCACAGGCCGATCCGCCCGGTGCCGCCCTGCTCGTACGACTCCGCCTCCAGCGCGGCCGAGAGCCGCTCGAAGAACAGGGTGCGGTTGGGCAGCCGGGTGACCGGGTCGTGCATCTCCAAGTGCCGTAGCCGCGCCTGGAGTTCACGGCGGGCGCTGATGTCGGTGAGTGACAGCAGCACCCCGTGCTCCGGGGTTGCCAGCGGTGCCACGGTCACCTGCACCCACAGGGAGTGGCCGTCGGGGTGCTTGACCCGGCGGGTGCAGCTCAGCTTCGCCTGCCGGCCGCGTAGCACCTCGCGATAGGCGTGCCAGGTGCGCGGGTCCGACCTCAGGTCCACCAGATCGGCCGCGACCAGCCCGGCGAGCGCGGCACCGCCCTTGCCGAGCAGCGCGCCGAACGTGTCGTTCGCGCTGACGACCTGGCCGTCCCGGTCCACGACGGCCATCGCGAGGGGGGACACGGAGAAGGCGGAGCCGAGTCGGCCGCCTTCGGGGGACTCGGTACGAGGTGATGCCTCGTCGCTACTCTCTGTGACGGCCGGCCGGATGAGGTCTGCCGCGGGCACCGGTCCTTCGGACGTTCCGCTCACCGCTCGCTCCCGCAGTGCACTCGATCTTCGGATGGGTCTCGTCGGGATGGCCGACCGGGTTGGGGGCCGCCGTGCCGTGTCCGTGCAGGAAAGTGTGCCGATCATAGAGGTTGGCCCCCGGCCCTTCCAGCCACTGTCCAGTGTCCCGGAACAACGGCCCGTTCCGGCAGATCAATTCCGCCCGCACCTGGACGGGTTCTTCAAATGGCCGATCACATGTGACGTTCCGTGAGTGTTTCCGAATGTCGGCCCGGGCGTGTCCCGGCCGTCCCGGACCGCCCCCTCACTCATCTGGTGCAGATAAACAGGGCGTACCCCAACAAACCATCACAGGCTGGGTGTCGGTGTCCCGCGAACCGCTCCCGGAGGTCCAACGTGCCGTGTCAGCTCCCCGTCAAGGGGCTCTCCCGTACGGCGCTCAAGGGGCTCGCCCAGTGGCGGTCGCGACCCGGACTACGGGGCACCGCGGCCGTGTTCACCACCATGTCCGCGCTCGCCGCGACCTCGATCATGTCCAGCCAGTCGGTCGCCGAGCCCTTCTCGACCACCCCCTGCTCCCTCAAGCGCACCGACGCCCACCACTCGGAGGGCCTCGACACCTGGAACGCCGCCTACCCGCGCCCCACCCACCCGCTCGACGCGGTGATGATCTTCCTCTCCTTCCCGGACGCGACCCCGCGCACCACCCCCGCCGAACTCGCCGCCGACCACTTCCCGGCCACCACCCGCTTCTACGAACGCGCCTCCTACGGCAGGTTCACCCTGCGCCCGCACCCGCTGCGGAACTGGATCCGCATGCCGCACCCGTCGACCTCGTACGCCATACAGCGCGACTGGAACCCGGTGAACCGGGCGGCCTATCTCCGCGACGCGCTCGCCGCCTCCGACCCGCAGGTCGACTTCTCGCGCTACGACATCGTCTACTTCGTGGCCGATCCGGACGCGCCCGGTGTCGACTCGGACGCCACGAAGGTCGTCAACCTGGACACCCCGCTGCACGCCGACGGCACGGACGTCCGCCGGGTCGTCACGGTGTTCGAGAAGCATCCGCCGGACCGGCTCGTCCTCGCCCATGAAACGGGCCATGTCTTCGACCTGCCCGACCTCTACCACCGGCCGGTCGACGGCAAGGGCGACTGGGACACCTATGTCGGCGACTGGGACCTGATGGGCAGTCAGTTCGGCCTGGCGCCCGACATGTTCGCCTGGCACAAGTGGAAGCTCGGCTGGCTGGATCCGCGCCAGGTGAAGTGTGTACGAGGCACCGGGCCGACCCGGCTGACCCTGGAGCCCCTGGACGCCGGGCCCGGGGTGGCGGGCTCGGCGGGATCGCCGGCGTTCGGGCTCGGCCTCGGGGTCAAGCTGGCCGTGGTGCGCACCGGGCCCGACAGCGCGCTGGCCTTCGAGGCGCGCGGCTCCCTCGGCAACGACCGCACGTCCTGCAAGCAGGGCATCCTCGTGTACCGGGTGCGCAGCGGCGCGGCCTCCGGGGGCGGCCCGATGCAGGTCGTCGACGCCCACCCACACACGGAGGCCTGCTGGGAGACCTCGGTCTACCCCCCGCTCGCCGACGCCCCGGTCTCCCTCGGCGAGCACTTCACGGTGCCCGGCGACAACGTACGGGTGGATGTGGAGGGACGGACGGCTTCGGGGTCCTGGACGGTGAGCATCACGCCGGGGGAGCGGGGTTGAGCACCCCGGGCTACTGGCGCTGGGGGTGTGGGTGGCGAAGCCCCCACGGCGCGCGGCGAAGCCGCGCACAAACAACGATGGCGAGGCTGGTTCGCGCTTTCCGCGAACATGCCTCGCCATCGCTAGCGTGCGCCGCCAGGGACTCGAACCCCGGACCCGCTGATTAAGAGTCAGCTGCTCTAACCAACTGAGCTAGCGGCGCCTGCTGACGTCGTAGACCTTAGCATCCTGATCCGGAGGAGGAAAAATCGATATCCGCACGGTCGCGCGGGCCGCGCGCACGGCCGCCCAGAGCAGGATTTCGGCGCCGGGAAGCCAGGGCCGACGGGTGTCGGGGGCGACCAGCCAGCGGGAGCCGGAGGGGGTCGGCGCGGTCGCGCCGACCGGGGCCGGGACGGTCACGGCGTCGCCCTTGCCGTGACACAGCAGGGGTGGGATCGACCCCGTACGACTGTGTTCGCCGGGCCGCGCGCCCCACTCCTCCCAGCCCAGCAGCGAGGGCAGCCGCTGAGCCGTGCCGGGGGTGGCGAACAGGAGCATCCGTCCCCGGTAGGTCGCGACCGGTCCGGAGCCGGGGCCCTCGTCCCATAAGCGGTCGACCATACGGCGGCCGAAGATCGCCGGTGCGTTCACCACGTCGAAGGCGGTGCCGCAGGGCAGCACGACCGGGGCGTCCGGCCGTTCCCGCCAGAGGGCGAGGGCGCTGCGCGGATACGTTTCGGCCGAGGCGAGCCAGGCGGCACCGTCCGAGGTGACGCCCGAGATGTCGAAGCGGTCGGCGAAGGGCTCATCCTGTGGGCTGCTCATGTCAGTCAGGTCTACCGACTGTGAGGGGCCGATCTCCGAGGGTTGTCGGAAATCGGGACAGGAGGGGGCGGGTGGGAGTATCTTGCCCCGTCGGCATATGCCAGGAGTGCTTTCGCCCTGAGGGTGGGCGGGCTCACACGGGGTCGACGGCCCCGCTGTCCCGGCCATCGGTGCCGCGCAGCAGATCCCGGCCGAACTCGACCATCTTCTTCGCGTAGTCCTCGGTCCACTCGGCCTGCGCGGCGATGTCCGCCGGCGTCAGCCGGTCGAACCGGCGCGGGTCGGCGAGCTGCGCGGCCGCGATCGCCTGGAACTCCATCGCACGGTCGGTCGCGGCACGGAACGCGTGCGTCAGCTCCGTCGCACGGGCCAGCAGCGCGCGCGGGTCGTCCATCGACTCCAGGTCGAAGAAGTGCTCCGGGTCCTCGGCCGCCTGCGCGGGCTCGAAGAGCAGGGGCGCGGGGCGTAGCCGCGATTTGTTGCGACGCGGCGTGTGCTCCGCCATGTCTTCTCCTCCTCGTACGTACGTCATGGATGACCCGCCTCAGGAGCCGGACCACCGTCCATTGTCCCCCGCCCGCGCAAGGGGCCCCAGGCATACCCCCGGGGCACGGGATCCACCACCGTGAAAGGGGCTGCCCAGCCACCGGTCGCGCTATTCATCACCGGCCGCCCGGACCAGGAAGAACCCCCTCAGGGTCTCCACACCACCCGATGCTCCGCCAGGTGCGCCAGCACCGCGTGGTTCGCCTCCCACCCATCAGGGAACTTCACCGTCACCCCCAACTGCACCGGCTCCGTCGACGGGTGGTCGTCCAGGAGGTCGGTCACGCCCGCTCGGCAGATCACGATGCAGGCGTGGCGGTGGCGGGAGGCGAGGACGCAGAGGCGGCCCGTCTCCAGGTGGAAGGCGGTGGCGTCGGGGCGGCCGGAGAGGGGGTGGAGGACCACCGTGACGTCGAACTCCCGGCCCTGGAGCCGGTTCGCCGTGTCCACGGTGACGTCCGTGACACCCAGCTCGGCGAGCGCCGCGCGGACCGCCGCCGCCTGGTCGCGGTGCGCGGTGCCGACCGCGATGCGGTCGGCGGTCAGGGGGGTGGGGTCGGGGGAGCGCTCCGACGTGGCCGCGCCGCCCCGGTCCAGCAGGCGTCGGACGACCGTCGCCACCGCCCGCACCGCCTCCGGGTCCGTACGAGGTGTGTGGCGGGCGGGGAGTTCCAGCAGGCCCCAGCCCGACTCGGCGGCCTCGTCGATCACCCGGTCCGGACCCGAACCGTCGGACGGGACACCGAAGCCCAGCCGCCGGTCGCCGTGGTCCGTGCCGCTGCGGAAGCGGGTGTACGGGTAGAACGCGTCCGAGACCAGCGGGGCCGCCGATGCCGGGAGCCGCCAGGACACCGGGAGGCGGTGCTGCGGCAGTTCGGGATTGTGCGCGAGCAGGGTCGTCACGGCGGAGGCCGAGGGGTCGTAGGACAGGCCCGCCCACTGCTCCGCGCCGACGATCGCGAACGGGTCCAACTGCCCCGGGTCGCCCACGAACAGCGCCCGCTCGAACAGCCCGGCCACGGCCAGCAGCGAGTCCGAGCGCATCTGGTACGCCTCGTCGACGATCGCGTGCCGCCACGGCTCGTCCACCGTGACATGCGCCCACTTGGCCGCCGTGGAGATGACGACCGGGAGCCCGGCCAGCTCGCCCGCCTTCGCCGACTTCCGTACGTTCGGCAGGTCGTCCAGCGCCTTGTCGTACGGGTCCGCGTCGCTGCTGTGCAGCCGGCCCACGGGCAGCTCGCCGTTCTTCTCGGCGAGCCGGACGACGAGGTCGTCGACCTGGGCGTTGGTCTGCGCGACCACCATCAACGGGCGCCCCGCGTCGGCCAGTTCGAGCGCGGCGCGGACCACGAGGGTGGACTTGCCGGCGCCGGGCGGGGAGTCGACGACGACCCCGCGTGCCGTGCCGTGCAGGGTGTCCCGGAGGATCGCGTCGGTGGCGCGGCCGGCCTCGGCGCCCGGGTCGAACACGGTGTCCGCGGTCACAGCACGTCCTCCTCGGTCACCGGGTCGGCGGACTCGCGCACCGGCTCCTCGCCCGGCGGGCCGCCGTGCGTCCACGGTGTCTGCTCCTGGTCGGGCAGCTTCGCGCCGCCCCGCTGCTCGTGCTCGAAGAGCGTGAAGCAGATCCGGTCGCCCTTCTCGGGCACCGAACCGGTCTCCGGCTCCTTCCCGCGGCCCATCTTGTCGACGATCCGCAGCACGACGAGGGCGCCGTCCTCCTCGACGCCCACGAACTCCGCCGACTGCGGCTTCCCGCCGAGCGACCGGAACACCTTCACCCGCTCCCCGAGATGCGGCCGGTCGTCCGTCCGCACGGTCACCAGCGGGCGCGGGCGGGGGCTCTTCCCCTCGCTGTACGTCATGACGACATCCGTGACCTCGCCCGCGAACGCCTCCCCGGCGAGCCGCCGCCCGGCCATCACCAGCGGGTCGTCCAGCGCCTCCTGGGCATCCAGCCGGGCCTGTTCCCGCTCGCGCGTGGCCAGCTTGTTGGCCGCGGTGACCGCGTCGTCGCGGCGCGGCTGTGGGGGCTCGCCGGCCACGACCCGGTCCCGGTGGCCGGTGAACGACCAGCGGTCGCGGGTCCACCGGTCGACGGCGTGCGCGCCCTCCGGCAGCGCCCGCAGCAGGTCGAGTCCGTGCCACACCGCGTCCCAGGTGGGGCGGGTGCGGCTCTCGACGAGGGCCCTGATCTCCCGCTCGGCGGCGGTGAGTTCACCGAGCCGGTCGTCGGCCTCCAGGCCGTCCTCGGCGGCGGCGAGAGCGGTGCGGGCACGGTCGTAGCGCTCGATGGCGGGGGCGAGCAGCTTGTTGTCGAACGCCGGGTCGGTGGCCGGGCCCGCGGGCGGGCACATCAACTGGCCCTGCGCGTCCCGCCGTAGCTCCGCGTCGAGGGCCGCCTCGGCGCCGGAGATCCCGTCCGGCGGGTCGATCCAGGCGAGCAGCGCGCCCAGGTGCTGGTCCTCCAGGCTGGACTGCCCGGTGGCCCAGTGCTGGCCGAGCACCTCGGTGAGCGCCAGCAGCAGCGCGGAGCCGGGCACCCGGGCCCGCTCCCCGTAGTGCGTCAGCCAGCGGCCGAGCAGCGGTACCCGGGGCGGCGCGGGGTGCGGGGTCTCCGGGTCCTGCTCGGCCGTACGGCGAAACCGCGTCGAGCGGCCGAGCAGCCGGACCAGCTCGATGCCCGGGCGGCTCGGCACGATCAACTGCGGGGCGTCCGCGCACAGTTCGACCTCGACCTTGACGCGTTTGCCGGTCTCGGGGTCGGTCTCGTTGCGCTCGGCGGCCTCCACGTCTTCGGCGAACGTGTCGATGTACGGCAGGACCACGTCCGCGAGTTCGGCCAGGAACGTGAACCTGAGGTCGCGGTCGCGCGGCTGCGGTACGACGAGCAGCCGCGGGGCGTCCCGGTCCGTGCCGACGAGCGCGCCGAGGGGTGCCCCGGCCTCACCGGCGGTGGTGAGCGGTACGAGGACGAGGGGGCGCTCGGAGAGGTGCCGGTGCCGGACGGTGGCGGCGGGCTGGGCGCGGCCGGTGTGAACGGCCTCCAGCCGGGCGAGAGTCGAGATCAGCGACATGCGGCACCTTCCGGGGCGGGCGTCGGCAGGAACGCCAGCGCCTCGGCCCGCAGCTCCGCCGCCCTGCGCAGGGCGGCCACCGCCGGGTCGTCCGGGTCGCCCGCCTCGCCGTGCGCCGCCGCCAGGACCTCGTCGACCGTCGTCAGGTCGCCCAGCTCGGCGCGCAGGGAGCGGCCGAGGGCGGTGACCGCGCCGGACGCGCGGGAGTGGTCGCGGCAGTGGAAGGCCAGCTCGCAGGCGGCCAGGCACTCCGGTGCGTAGGTCGCCGGGACCGACTCGACCGAGGCCGTCAGCTCGGCGACCGGGCGGTCCGGGGCGAAGCAGGTGCCCTCGGGGAGCGCGTCGGCGATGTCCTCGATGCGGGTGAGACGGGCCAACTGGCGGCCGGTGACCGCGCGTTGCTTACGGACGTCGACGGCGGACGCGGTCGGCAGGTTGGAGAAGTCCTTCGGGCAGACGAGGAGGACCCGGTGCCGTACCCGGGGAGCTGGGTCGAGGCGGGCGGCGACCTCCTCCAGGGCCAGGACGTACACCGCCGACTGGCGGGCCGCCGCGCCGACCTTCGCCGGGTCCGCCGAACCGTCCAGCATCGGGAAGGACTTGATCTCCACGACCGTCCAACTGCTGTCCGGGTGCACGACGACCGCGTCCGGCTCCAGGAAGGCCGGGGAGCCCGCCACGTCCAGGGCGAGCATCGGGTGGTCCAGCAAGGTCCAGGCGGCGGCCTCGGTGGCCTCGCGCAGCGCGAGCGCCGTACGCGCCGCGCGTCCCTCGGGGCCGATCGCCGTCAGCTCGGGCACCCGCGCACGGGTCGGCGGCTCGGCGCCCGGGTCCAGCTTCTCGTGCACCAGCCGCAGCAGCTCCGCGCCGCCGTCCGCCTTGACCCGGGCCTCGAAGGCGTTGCCCCGCATGAAGGCGAACTGGGACTGGCCGAAGGCCGACGGTGAGCCGAGCGCGTCGGCCAGCACCGCCTTGTTCACCCCCGCGCCGTCCAGGATCGCCCGCCGCCTGCAGCCCGGGTTCGCGGCCAGCGCCGCGAGGGCGCGCGCGTCCAGCGCCTTGGCCGGGACGTCCGGACCGCGCAGCTCAGCGAGCCGGTGCCGGAGCGCCGTCCCCCGCGTCCGTGGGGGAGGCACCCGGCTCGGCTCCGGTACCGAGCTGCGACTCGCGCTGCCGTGGAATTCGCTCACCCGCCGAAGTCTGGCATCCGCCACTGACAATTGAGGTCTCTGCGCCACGAGAGCGGGCTGCGACGAGTGAGCCGCGCCCCTCGAACCGGGCCCGGATCCGGTCCGCGACCTTCATCACCCGCGGCGCCAGCAGGAATCCGAGCCCCATCACGGCCACGCCCGCGACCGCGTCGAGGAGATAGTGGTTCGCCGTGCCCATGACCACGATCGCGGTCAGCAGCGGATAGGCGACCCCGATCACCTTCGTGAGCCGAGTCCCGCCGTGCCGCCACAGCATCACACCGCACCACAGGGCCCAGCCGCAGTGCAGGCTCGGCATCGCCGCGTACTGGTTCGTCATGCCGCCCAGGCCGCGCGGCGCGCTCGCGTCGCCGCCCCACCAGCCGTACGAGCTGTACTTGGCCATCGTGTCCACGAAGCCGTAGTCCGGGGAGAGCAGCCGGGGCGGACAGGTCGGGAGCAGGGTGAAGCCGATCAGGCCGATGAAGGTGGACGTCATCAGCCAGGTGCGGGCCGCGCGGTAGACCTGGGCGCGGGAGCGGAACAGCCAGATCAGGATCGCCGGCGTGATCAGGTAGTGCAGCGACGCGTACCAGAAGTCGGCCGGTACGCCGAGCCAGGACTCGCGCGTGAACAGGCGGTTGAGCGGGTGCTCGGCGTTGATGTGCAGGTACTTCTCGACGCGCAGGATCGACAGACCGTGGTCGACGGCGCTCGCCGTGTCGCCCCTGGCCAGCAGCCGCCCCGCCGAGTACGAGGCGTACACCATGAGGATCAGCGGCAGCTCCGTCCACCAGCGCAGTTGGGTTCGGCGATCCGCCTCGATGCCTGGTGTCTCGGTCTGCGGCATCCGATCGCCCTCCCCCTTCTGTTCTGGTGCGGTGCCCTGGTGATCCGGCTGCCCGGTTGGTCGGTCTGGACACTTTACGGCGTATGGGCCCGGTCGTTTCGGGCGCCCCGGACCTCAAAGACGCAGAGATCGCCCGCCGGGTTGCCCTTCTGAAGGGTGCGCGATGATGGAGGGACCGCCTCCCAGTTCTCCAGGGAAGTCTCCCGGAAAGGTTCTTCATGGCACCGCGCATCCTGCTGGCCCGGCACGGACAGACGGCATGGTCGCTGTCCGGGAAGCACACCGGCAGGACCGACGTCCCGCTCCTCGAAGAGGGCCGACGCGGCGCCAAGGTGCTCGGCGAGCGACTGCACCGGGCCCCCTTCGACGGCCTCCCCGGGGTGGAGGTGCGCACCAGCCCGCTGGCACGCGCGCGTGAGACCTGCGAACTCGCCGGCTTCGGCGAGCGCGCCACCGACTGGGACACCCTCATGGAGTGGGACTACGGCGCCTACGAGGGCCTGACCCCGGAGGAGATCCGCTCCGTACGGCCCGACTGGCTGATCTGGCGCGACGGCGTCCCCGAAGGGGAGACCCTCGCCGAGGTGACCGCCCGCGCGGACGAGGTCGTCGCCTGGGCGCGCGGCGCGGACCGGGACGTGCTGGTCTTCGCGCACGGCCACATCCTGCGCTCGATCGGCGCCCGCTGGCTGGGCCTGCCGATCGACTTCGCGGCCCGCATACGCCTCAATCCGACCTCGCTGTCGGTACTCGGCTGGGCCTACGGCGAACCGGCGATCGAGAGCTGGAACGACCTGGGGCACCTCGTCGCCTAGCGGGCCACCTGGGGACCTAGGCCGCCGTACGAGGCACCCCGGAGTGCCGCTCCAGGAACGTCGACACCCCAGAAGCGCGCCGGTGCGGCAGCAGCACCCGGGCCGTGCCCGCCAGCATCGTCTGGATGCGGGACGACTGGACCAGGTCCAGGAGGTCCAGCACCCGCATCCCGGCCGTCGCCGCCTCGTCGGGACGGCCGCCGCGGGCCAGGTCGTCGGCGAGTTCGGCCGTGTAGAGGGCGATGTTCCGGGTGAAGTGCGGGTCCTGGAGTTGTGCCGCACGCCGAGCGTGGCGGGCCGCGCGCGGCCAGTCGCCCAGCGTCGACCAGCACTGTGCCTCAAGGCCCTCCAGTTCGGCCTCTCCGTAGAAGCTCATCCACTCGGGATCGGCGTCCGAGTGGCCCCGCTCGTAGAGGGCCTGCGCGCGGGCCAGCGCCTGTTCGCAGCCGGTGCGGTCGGCGAGCCCCGCCCAGCCGCCCGCCTCGCGCAGCGCGAGCAGCGACATCAGCCGGGCGGAGCCCAGGGGACGGGCGACGCGCTGCGCGGCCTGGGCGGCGCGCACCGCCTCGCGCGGACGGCCCGTGTCCCGCGCCAGGAACGCCGTATTGCAGAAGGCGTGGGCCTCCAGGCCCGGGTCCCCGGTCACCCGGGCCGTGGCGAGGGCCTCCGCGTAGTGCGAGCGGGCGTCGTCGAAGCGGCCGGAGTCGTGGGCCAACCAGCCCACCGAGATGGCGAGTTCACCGGCGCCGGAGTGCAGTCTCTCGGCGACGGACTGGCGGGTGGTGCCCGCGTCGAGCAGGGCGTAGGCGGCGCGCAGCGGGGCCGCCGCGCGCCGGTAGAGACCGTCGGCACCGTGCCGGTCGTCGAGCAACCGGATTCTGCGGACGGCCTCTTCGAGGACGCCCGCCTCACTGGTACCGGGACGGCGGACGGAACAGTCCGCCGCCACGGCATCGAAGGCGAGCCCCAGCGGGCTCAGCGTGCCGGCGGCCACCACGACGGTGCCGCCCCTCATGAATGCGCGACGCAGCACGTCGCTCTCCTCGTGGTTCTCGTCGTTCTCGTGCGTGTCGTACGGGTCCTGCGGGTCATACGGCTCGTACACCCTCCCCGTCTCACCCGCTCCGCCCGCTTCATGCGGGGCGCATGCCGGGCTCGTCGGGTGCACGGGGGGCGTGTCCTCGGCGGTGCGCGCTCCGCGTCCGCGTACGGACGAACGGGGCGCGAAGCCGAGGTCGGCGAGCGTGCGGCCGGGGAACATGTGCAGGAACACCCGTTCGTACGCGTAGTTGGGACAACGGATCTCACCGGCCTCGACGCGGCCCACGTAGCGCGCGTCGCAGCTCACCCGCTCGCCGATCTCACGCGCGGACCGGCGTACGGCCGCGGCGAACTCCGCCGGTGAGCGCTGTCCGCGCAGCCGCCGGAAGGCGAGATTGGGTCTCGGTGGTCGGGGGAGCGGGGACGGGGTCACCATTGACGACGCCATGGCCGGGTCCTCCTCGTGCGAACCGTCGAACCATGCCGGATTCAGGGTGACTTGTGTGAGTGACGCCCTGTTTCCAGCGGGCAAGAACGTACCTGCTGCGCATGACCCGCCACGCAGGGTTTGGCTACAAACCGGATATCTCATCCGGGATCTGCCATGAACTGCCATCCTTTGCGGCTGACTTGTGCCGTAGCCGTTGACGCTTCGACGCGTTGAACTCCATGTGTCCGGGAGCCGCCCGACTCCCGACCCGCTCGTCCAAGGAGGGGTTCCGTGGTGGAGACCGGGATGGAGACCAGTCAGAGCGTCGATCCTCGAATGCCGAGCGCCGAGTGCGGTGCGCCGCCGTTCGCGGACTCCGCCTGCGACCTCGTGACGGTGCCGACGCGGCAGGGCCTGGAGGCCGTCGACATCCTGCGGCGCGGTGCCTGCGACGGGGTCGGCCCCGTCCTGCACGCCGACGGCGGCGACACCCTCGGCTTCCTGGTACCGCCCGGCACGGCGGCCGCCTGGGACCTGCCGGGCAGCACCTGTACGGAGACCAACGGCAGGGGCCTGAGCCTCGCCCCCGACCCCGAACCCCCGGTCGAGGGCTCCGACTGGCTGCTGCCCCCCGGCGAGGCCGACCTGGCGACCGACCCGGAGATCCTGCGGGCCGCGCTGGGAGAGGCGGCCCGGCTGATCGAGGCGGCGGACGGCTGCCGGTGAGCTCCGCGGGGGCGCACGGACGATCTTCAGGCGCCCCGGACTCGCAGGAGCCGTAGGGACGCGCCCCCGCACAGACGGCTCGTCATGCGGCGCGGAGGACGGCCGCGATGGATGTCGGACGGACGTCCCGCGCCAATTTCCGGCCGAGGGCTCCGGCCGACGCCGTGCCCGCGCGGGCAGCAGACGCCCGACGTGCGCTGTGCGGACGCCTGACAGGCCCAGCCTCGGACAGCCGGCGGCTCTGTCGGCGTCGGCCGCCGCTCCGGCCGCCCGATGGACACGCTCCCGCTTCTCCGCCCGGGCGCGCCGTACCGACCAGGCCCCCGATAATGACCCCATGGCAAAGTCCAGGACCCCCCGGCGCGGTGCCGGCACCGCCGAGGCCGTCGTCGAGACCGTCGACGGCGGGCTCGCCGAGCTGCTGCCCGACCGGGACCGCGCCCGTGCCTGGACCCTGCTGATCGACGGGGCACCGCAGTCGTACGTCGACCTCGACGACCCGGCGTATCTGTCCTTCGAGTACCAGCGCCGCCTCGGGCACGTCATCGACCTCGCGGCGCCGGCCGGCAAGCCGATCCAGGCGGTGCACCTCGGCGGTGGCGCCCTCACGCTCGCCCGGTACGTCGCCGCCACCCGGCCCCGATCCACCCAGCAGGTCGTCGAGTTCGACGCGGCGCTCGTCCAACTGGTCCGCCGGGAGCTGCCGTTGGACCCCAACGCGCGGATCCGGGTGCGCTCCGTGGACGCCCGCGCGGGCCTCGCGAAGCTGCCCGAGGGCTGGGCCGACCTCGTCGTCGCGGATGTCTTCAGCGGCGCCCGCACGCCCGCCCACCTCACCTCGACCGAGTTCCTCGACGAGGTGCGCCGTGCCCTCAAGCCGGGCGGGATCTACGCCGCGAACCTCGCCGACGGACCCCCGCTCGCCCATCTGCGGGGCCAGATCGCCACTGTGGCCGCCCGGTTCACGGAACGCGCGCTGATCGCCGACCCGACCGTGCTGCGCGGCAAGCGGTTCGGCAACGCCGTGCTCGTCGCCTCCGACCACCCGCTGCCGCTCGCCGAACTGACCCGGCGCGCGGCCTCCGACCCGCACCCGGGCCGGCTCCAACACGGCAGGGAACTCACCGACTTCACGGGCGGTGCGCCACCGGTGACGGACGCCGCGGCGGTCGCCTCACCGGCACCGCCCCCGTCCGTGTTCCGCTAGTAGTTCCGTCAGCAGTTCTTCTAGTAGTTGCCCACATCCACCCGCGGCGGTCCGTCGTGCCAGGTGCAGATCACCGACACCTTGTCCGTGCCCTTGGTGAACTCCACCCGGAGCCACGAGTCCGTCTTCCACACCTGCATCGCCCAGCCCGTCCCCGGCGTCGCCGATACGAGCGTCACATAGGCCGGGGCGAGGTCGAGCACCACCCGCCCGCCGTCGGTGGCGTAGCTCTTCACCTGGCCGGAGGCGGAAGTTGAGGGCGACGGACTCGCCGTCGCCGTCTTCGTGGCGGTGGGGCTGGGAGTGGGCGTCGGCTTCGGAGTGCTCGACGGGCTCGGCGAGGACTCGGCCCGCGGTGTCGGTGAGGCCGGTGGCTGAGCGGCCTGCGCGGTGACGCCGGCCGCCGTGATGGGCAGGGCGCGCGGCGGGTCGTAGGCCGTGCCCGTCATGACCGTGTGGACGCCCCACCAGGACAGCGTGACAGCCGCGCCGGTGGCGAGCGACCAGGCCAGCACATGCGCGAATCCGTTGACGAGTCCTCTGGGCATCGCGGCCATACTGCCCCACGCGCCCCACAGGTGTCCTGCCGATCTCCCTCCGGCGGCGACAGCGCTCCCACCGGTTGTCCACAGAAGGGGAGTTGTCCACAGGCCCGGATAAGGGCCGCGCGCATGGCGTACGGTGCGGCGCATGGCAAGTGTGCTCGTGGTCGAGGACGACCAGTTCGTACGCTCGGCCCTCATCCGGCATCTGACCGATGCCGCGCACACGGTGCGCAGTGTCGGTACGGCCCTTGAGGCGCTGCGCGAGGTCGCCCATTTCCGTTTCGACGTGGTCATCCTGGACCTCGGACTGCCCGATCTGGACGGGTCCGAGGCGCTGAAGATGCTGCGCGGGATAACCGACGTACCGGTGATCATCGCCACCGCGCGGGACGACGAGACGGAGATCGTCCGGCTGTTGAACGCGGGCGCGGACGACTACCTCACCAAGCCCTTCTCGGTCGACCACCTCTCCGCCCGCATGTCCGCGGTCCTACGCCGCTCCCGCGCCGCCACCGGCGAGGCACCCCCGTCCACGGTCATCCGCGTCGGCGGCCTCACCGTCGACCCGCTGCGCCGCCAGGCCGAGCTGGACGGCGTCCGACTCGACCTCACCCGCCGCGAGTTCGACCTCCTCGCCTTCCTGGCCGGCCGTCCCGGGGTCGTCGTCCCGCGCAAGGAACTCCTCGCCGAGGTGTGGCAGCAGTCCTACGGCGACGACCAGACCATCGACGTCCATCTGTCGTGGCTGCGCCGGAAGTTGGGGGAGACGGCGGCCCGGCCGCGCTATCTGCACACCCTGCGCGGTGTCGGCGTGAAGCTGGAGCCACCGGGAGCGGAGTTCCCGCGATGAGGTGGGCACTGGTCAGGGTCTGTCTGGCGATCGCGGCGATGGTCGTCGTCGCCTTCGCGGTGCCGCTCGGCCTCGTCATCAAGGAGATGGCCCGCGACCGCGCCTTCTCGAACGCCGAGCGCGAGGCCGCCGCCGTCGCCCCCGCGCTCTCCATCACCACCGACCGGGACCAGTTGGAGAAGGTCGTCGCCTCCGCGGGCTCGACCTCCGGCGCGGACGCCGGGATGGCCGTCCACATACCGGCCGGGGACGGCAAGGCCGCCGTCGACATCGGCCGGCAGCGCGCCGCCGATAAGGACATCGCGACCGTACGGAAGGTGGGCCGCGCCTCCACCACCGAGGTGCCCGGCGGCTCCACCCTGCTCCAGCCGGTCGCGCTCAGCTCCGGCGAGATATCCGTCGTCGAGGTGTACGTCCCGGAGTCCGAGGTCACCAACGGCGTCGGTACGGCCTGGGCGGTGCTCGCCGGTGTCGGCCTCGCGCTGATCGTCGGGTCCGTCGCGGTCGCCGACCGGCTGGGCGTACGGATGGTGCAGCCCGCGCAGCGCCTCGTGGAGGGCGCGCACGAACTGGGTGAGGGGAAGCTGGGCGCACGCGTCCCGGAGGAGGGGCCGACCGAACTGCGGCTGGCGGCGGTCGCGTTCAACTCCATGGCCGACCAGGTCGTACAACTGCTGGCGAACGAAAGGGAGTTGGCGGCCGATCTGTCGCACCGCCTGCGGACGCCCCTCACCGTGCTGCGGCTGAACGCGGCTTCGCTCGGGGACGGCCCGGCCGCCGAGCAGACGCGGACCGCGGTCGCGCAGTTGGAGCGGGAGGTCGACACGATCATCCGGACCGCGCGCGAGGCCAAGCCGCAGACGGTGGCGGCCGGGCCCGGTGCCGGGTGCGACGCGGCCGAGGTGGTGCGCGAGCGGATGCGGTTCTGGTCCGCGCTCGCCGAGGACGAGGGCCGCAAGGTGCGGGTGGCCGGGGTGGAGCGGCCGGTGCGGATACCCGTGGCCCGCGCCGACCTGGTCGCCGCGCTGGACGCCCTGCTCGGCAATGTGTTCCGGCACACCCCCGAGGGCACGGCCTTCGCGGTCGACGTGCACAACGGCGAGGACGCGGTGATCATGCTCGTTTCGGACGCGGGCTCCGGCATCCGGGACCCCGAGGCGGCCATGGCCCGCGGGCGCGGCTCCGGCAGCGCCGGGTCGACCGGGCTCGGCCTGGACATCGTGCGCCGGCTCGCGGAGTCGACGGGCGGGGACGTACGGATCGGCTCCTCGGTGCTCGGCGGCACGGAGGTGCGGATCTGGATCCAGTTGGACGGACGGGAGCCCGAGCGCAGGGGCCATCGCGGGGCCGTACGACGGCGTCGGCGCTCCCGATCGGTCTCGGCATTGGTCTCGACCTTTAACCGTTCCCGATCCCTTCCTTAAGCGCACCCTAAGATCGCCAACCCCCGCCCGGATCAGGTGCTTTGCCCGATTCCGGCTCGCTAGCGTGCTGCCGCACCCACCCCCCCCGCGGACAGTGAAAGCAGGCACGCCATGAGCACGCACCGGCGCAGGATCAGCAACAGGAACAAGGTGATCGGCGGAGCGGTCGCCGCGGCGGTGGTCGGTGGCGGAGCGATCATGCTGACCGGCATCGCACAGGCGGCGAGCGTCGGCGCGGCCTACACCAGGACAAGTGAGTGGTCGACGGGGTACACCGCGCAGTACGTCGTGACGAACACCACAGGTGCCAGGGAGAAGGACTGGACGCTGGAGTTCGACCTGCCGTCCGGCTCGACCCTCAGCTCGCTGTGGAACGCCGAATCGAGCGTGAGCGGGCGGCATGTCACCGTGAAGCCGCCGAAGTGGGACACGGACGGTCTCGCGGCCGGTGAGTCGGTCACCGTGGGCTTCGTGGTCAGCGGCACCGGCCAGCCGACCGGCTGCCTCATCGACGACGCCCAGTGTTCGACGGACGGCACCGCGACTCCGGAGCCGAGCGGCCGCCCCACGCAGACGGCCGCGCCGACCCCCACGACCTCGTCGAAGCCCACCGCCTCGCCGACCCCCACGTCCACGCCCACCCCCACCGCCTCCCCGTCCCAGAGCAGCGGCACCGGGACGACGGCGGGCGCGGTCTTCGCGCCGTACGTCGACACGTCCCTCTACCCGGCCTACGACCTGCTCGCGAACGTCGCCGCGACCGGTGTGAAGAACTACACACTCGCCTTCATCACCGACGGCGGCGGCTGCACCCCCAAGTGGGGCGGTGTGACGGATCTCGCGAGCGACGGCGTGGCCTCCCAGATCGGCGCCCTGCGCGCCAAGGGCGGCGACGTCCGGGTCTCCTTCGGCGGTGCCTCCGGCTCCGAGCTGGCGACGACCTGCGGCTCGGCGAGCGCGCTGGCCGCGGCCTACGGCAAGGTCGTCGACGCGTACGGCCTGACCAAGGTCGACTTCGACGTCGAGGGCGGCGCGCTGCCCAACACGGCGGCGAACACGATCCGCGCGCAGGCGATAGCCAAGCTCCAGCAGCAGCACCCGAACCTGGACGTCTCCTACACCCTCCCGGTGATGCCCGAGGGCCTCACCCAGGACGGGGTGAACCTGTTGTCCAATGCCAAGTCCAACGGCGTGAAGATCAACACGGTCAACATCATGGCGATGGATTACGGACCGGCGTACAGCGGAGATATGGGAACGTACTCACAGCAAGCGGCTACAGCGACTCAGGCCCAAGTCAAGAGTGTTCTCGGGCTCTCTGAAGACGCTGCATGGAAAGCGGTTGCTGTGACGCCGATGATCGGCGTGAACGACGTGTCATCGGAGGTCTTCACGGTCGAGGACTCGAACCAACTGGTCGCGTTCGCCAAAGCGAAGGGTCTGGGCGGTCTCGCGATGTGGTCCGCGACCCGTGACAAGCAGTGCGCGGGTGGAGCCAAGCCCACCGCGGACGCGACCTGCAGTTCGATCACGCAGGCCCCGTCCGCCTTCTCCAAGGCCTTCTCCGCCTTCCAGTAGGCGCCGCGCGGTCCCCGCGAGCCCCACAAGCCACTCACAGGCCCAATGGCCCCAGGTGGCCCAGGGCGGACGCACAGCCACTCGACTGTGCGTCCGCTTCTTTTGCTCCATCGTGTCGATTACGTTTCGACAAATGAAGGCATCGGGTGTTGACGCATGACCAGACATAGGACTGTTATTACGCCACCGTGTTTGGTCGCGTTGGTTTCTGGTCGGTTACGACGACCTGGGGCGTGGCGCATTCCGGCCGAACCCCGTCCCTCAGGAGCCGTTCATGCCCGACTTCTCTCTCCCCGCCGCCAGCCGCCGCTCAGTCCTGCGCGGGATAGGCGGCGCCGCCGTCCTCGGAGCCGGCATACCCCTGCTGTCCGCCTGTGGCAGCAGCGGCAGTTCGTCCGACACCAAGACCGTCACCGTCGGCTCCAACGACTCGGACGCCGTGCCGAAGAAGGCGTACGCGGCCGTGTACGCGGACTTCAAGAAGCAGTCCGCCCTCACCGTCAAGGTGAACACGAAGGACCACAACACCTTCCAGGAGCAGATCAACTCGTATCTGCAGGGCACCCCGGACGACGTGTTCAAGTGGTTCGCGGGCTATCGCATGCAGTTCTTCGCGGCCAAGAACCTGGCCTCCCCGATCGACGACGTGTGGGAGAAGATCGGGGCCAACTTCCCCGACGCGATGAAGAAGCTCAGCAAGGGCGCGGACGGTAAGTACTACTTCGTGCCGATGACCACGTACCCGTGGGCGATCTTCTACCGCAAGAGCCTCTTCGCGGCGAAGGGCTACTCCGTCCCCACCACCTGGGACCAGCTGGTCGCCCTCTGCAAGCAGATGAAGAAGGACGGGCTGGTCCCGATCGCCTTCGGCGACAAGGACGCCTGGCCGGCGATGGGCACCTTCGACCAGATCAACTTCCGCCTCAACGGCTACGACTTCCACAAGGCGCTGATGGCGGGCACCGAGTCATGGACCGACGCCAAGGTCAAGGCCGTCTTCGACCACTGGGCCGAGCTGCTCCCGTACCACCAGGACGGCTTCATGGGCCGCACCTGGCAGGACGCCGCCCAGGGCATCGTGTCGAAGAAGTCCGGCATGTACCTCCTCGGCTCCTTCGTGGCACAGCAGTTCACCAACAAGGCCGACCTCGACGACCTCGACTTCTTCGCCTTCCCGGAGATCAACTCCGCGTACGGCCAGGACACCGTCGAGGCGCCCACCGACGGCTTCATGGTCTCCAAGTCCCCCAAGAACCACGCCGGTGTCGTCAAGCTCTTGGAGTACCTGGGCAGCCCGGCCGCCGAGGAGCTCTACCTCAAGGGCGACCCGAGTGTGGTGGCCGCCTCCAACAAGGCCTCCACCGCCGCGTACTCGCCGCTGCAGAAGAAGGCGTTCGACATGATCGGCGCCGCCAAGAGCCTCACCCAGTTCATGGACCGCGACTCCCGTCCGGACTTCACCTCGACGGTGATGCAGCCCGGACTGCAGAAGTTCCTCCAGAACCCCAAGGGCGTCGACAGCCTGCTGTCCTCGATCGAGCGCCAGAAGAAGACGATCTTCGCCTCCTCATGATCTCCGAGACGACTACGACGAGCCCGGAGGCGGACGCCGTCCTGCCTCCGGGCCCCGCGCCTGAGAAGAAGCGGGTCCCGCAGGGCGCCAAGCGCCTGCTGACCCGCCGTGACCGCATCACGCTCGCCCTCATGGCGGGCGTTCCGACGGTCCTGCACGTGGCCCTCGTATGGGTCACCGCCCTCGCCTCGATCGCCCTGGCCTTCACCAGCTGGGACGGCATCGGCTTCGACACGATCAAGTGGGTGGGGCTGGACAACTTCCGCCAGCTGTTCACCGACAACCCGCAGTTCTGGCCCGCACTTGAGCACAACGTCATCTGGTTCGTCGTGCTCATCCTGCTGCCGACCCCCTTCGGCCTGTTCCTGGCCGTCCAGCTGGACAAGAAGATCCGCTTCAGCCGCGTCTACCAGACCGCGTTCTTCCTGCCGGTCGTCATGTCGCTGGCGGTCACCGGATTCGTCTGGCAGTTGATCTACAACCCCGACACCGGCCTGATCAACAGCCTCATCGGCGCCAACAAGCCGGGCCACTACATCGACTGGATCGGCGACCCCAAGCTCAACCTGTGGGCCGTCCTGATCGCCGCCTCCTGGCGGCACGCCGGCTACATGATGATCCTTTACCTGGCCGGCCTCAAGGGCGTCGACCCGTCCCTGCGGGAGGCCTCCGCACTGGACGGCGCGAACGAGTGGCAGACGTTCAAGAACGTCATCTTCCCGACGCTGCGCCCCACCAACACGGTCGTCCTGGTCGTCACCATCATCGAGTCGCTGCGCGCCTTCGACCTGGTCTTCGTCTTCAACAAGGGCGCCCAGGGCACCGAGTTGCTGTCGATCCTGATCACCAACAACATCATCGGCGAGTCCAGCCGGATCGGTTACGGATCGGCCATCGCCGTCGTCCTGCTGGTCATCTCCCTCGCGGTCATCATTCCGTACCTGATCGCGACCTTCCGGAAGGAGCGGCGCGCATGACCACCCCCACCGCCGCGCTCGGCGTGAAGCAGCGCACCCCGCTGCGCCCGGCCCGGGTCCTGCTGCACACGTTCCTCGTCGTCACCTCGCTGGCCTGGCTCGCCCCGCTGCTGTGGGCGGTCTACGCGGCCCTGCGCCCGTACTCGGAGACCAGCAACAAGGGGTACGTCTCCTGGCCGGACAAGCTGAGCTTCGCCAACTTCACCAACGCGTTCCAGCAGTCCGACATGATCCACTACTTCGTCAACACACTGATCATCGCGGTCCCAGCCGTGCTGCTCACGCTGCTGTTGTCGTCGATGGTCGCGTTCTACGTCAGCCGCTTCGACTTCCGGCTCAACATCTTCCTGCTGCTGGTGTTCACGGCCGGCAACCTGCTGCCGCAGCAGGTCATCATCACCCCGCTGTACCGCATGTACCTGCTGATCGACCTGCCCGGCATCACGATGAGCGGCAAGCTCTACGACTCCGCGCTCGGCCTGGTCCTCATCCATGTGGCGTTCCAGTCCGGCTTCTGCGCCTTCGTGCTCAGCAACTACATGCGGATGCTGCCGCACGAGCTGACCGAGGCGGCCCTGGTGGACGGCGCGTCCGTCTGGCGCCAGTACTGGCAGATCGTGCTGCCCCTGTGCAAGCCCGCGATGGCGGCCCTGGCCACCCTGCTCTCGATCTGGATCTACAACGATTTCTTCTGGGCGATCGTGCTGATCTCGACCGGCGAGAACATGCCGATCACCTCGGCCCTGAACAACCTCTCCGGCCAGTACTTCACCGACCCCAACCTGGTCGCCGCCGGCGCCCTGCTCACCGCGATCCCGACCCTGATCGTGTACTTCGCGCTCCAGCGCCAGTTCGTCAGCGGTCTCACGCTGGGCGCCAACAAGGGCTGACGGCCCGCCCGTCGCGCCCTTCTGTCGAAAGAGAACCACCGTGTACGACCACCCCTTCACCCCGCTCGTCTCCGTCCCCGTGGACCCGCGCACCGCCCGGGTCCACGAGGAGGGCTGGCAGTCCTGGAGCCCGAGCGGCGCCTACGCCCTCGGCGCCCGGCCGCACCGGCCGACCGACGCCAACTGGGCGACGGTGTGCTACCGCCCCGGCGCCACCGTCCCGGCCGGCGTCTTCCAGGGCGAGGGTCTGCTCGCCCTCGACCCGGGCGACGGCTCACCGGCCCGCCTGTGGGCGGCGGTCGACCCCACCGGACCGGTCCCCTCGATCCGGCTGGTGGTACGGGACGGGGTGGCGGAGGTCGCCGCGGACGGCCCGGTGAAGGAGCTGACGGGCACCGGCATCCAGACGGTGCTGGGCGACTGGGCCGACGGCCTCGGCGTCACGGCCCCCCGCCCGGCGCCGACGGTCTGGTGCTCCTGGTACGAGTACTTCACCGTCGTCACCGAGGACGACATCCACGAGAACCTGCGCGCGATGGACACCCTCGACCTCCCGATCGACGTCGTCCAGATCGACGACGGCTACCAGAAGGCGCTGGGCGACTGGCTCACGTTGTCCGGCCGCTTCCGCTCCCGGGCCGCGATCGCCGACGCGATCCGCGCCCGCGGCCGCAGGGCGGGCATCTGGACGGCGCCCTTCCTGGTCGACCCCGCGAGCGACCTCGCCGCCGACCACCCGGACTGGCTGGTGCGCGACGCGGAGGGCGGGTTCGCGCACGCGGGTCGCAACTGGGGCCACGACCTGTGCGTCCTGGACACCACCCACCCGGGCGCGGCGGCATACCTGACCAACGTGTTCGCCACCCTGCGCGCCGAGGGCTACGACTACTTCAAGACCGACTTCCTGTACGCGGGCGCCCTGGACGGCCTACGGCACAAGGAAGTCGACGCCGTCGAGGCCTACCGGACCGGCATCGCGCTGATCCGCGAAGCGATCGGCGAGGACGCCTATCTGCTGGGCTGCGGCGCGCCGATCCTCCCTTCCATCGGCCTGTTCGACGCGATGCGGGTCAGCCCCGACACGGCACCGCACCGCCGCCCCGAGGCCGACGACTACTCCCAACCCGGCCAGGATCCCGCGGAGTTCACCGGCGCGGCCCGCCAGTGGCAGCACGGCCGCCTCTGGGTCAACGACCCCGACTGCCTGATGGCCCGCCCCGCGGTGGAGACCAGGGAACGCTGGGCGGCCCATGTCGAGGCGACCGGCGGCCTGATGGCCTCCAGCGACCGGCTGCTCTCCCTCGACCAGTGGGGCGTGACGACAACGCGCCGCCTCCTGATGGGAGTTGAGCGATGACCATTGCATACGGCGGCGACTACAACCCCGAGCAGTGGCCCGAGGAGGTCTGGGTCGAGGACATGCGCCTGATGCGCGAGGCCGGGGTGACGATGGTCAGCATCGGCATCTTCTCCTGGGCCCTGCTGGAACCGGCCGAGGGCGTCTACGACTTCACCCTCCTGGACCGCGTCCTGGACCTGCTCCAACACAACGGCATAGCCGCCGACTTGGCGACTCCGTCGGCCGCACCCCCGGCGTGGTTCTTCCGCGCGCACCCGGAGGCCCTGCCGGTCGACCGGGACGGCCGAAGACTGTCGTACGGCAGCCGCCAGACGTTCTGCCCGTCGAGCCCCGCCTACCGTGCGGCCGCTCTGCGGATGGCCGGCGAGCTGGCACGCCGGTACGCCGAACACCCGGCGGTGGCGATGTGGCACATCCACAACGAGTACGGCTGCCACAACCCGGCCTGCTACTGCGACGAGAGCGCGGAGGCCTTCCGGCGCTGGCTGCGCGCTCGGTACGGAGACAGCCTGCCGGCCCTCAACACCGCCTGGGGCACGACCTTCTGGAGCCAGTGGTACTACGACTGGAACGAGGTCCTGCCGCCCCGTGCGACCGGCGCGGTCCCCAACCCGACCCACCAACTGGACTGGCGCCGCTTCTGCAGCGACGAGTTGCTGTCCCTGTACACGGCGGAGCGGGAGGTGCTGCGGGAGGCCGCCCCGGCGATCCCCGCCACCACCAACTTCATGGTGATGTTCAACTTCGACGCGCTCGACTACTGGCGCTGGGCACCGGAGTTGGACGTGGTGTCGAACGACCACTACCTCCGCTCCACGGACCCCGAGTCGGAGATCGACATCGCGATGAGCGGCGACCTGGTCCGCTCCCTCGCCGGCGGCCGACCGTGGCTGCTGATGGAGCACTCGACGGGCGCGGTGAACTGGCAGCCCGTCAACAGGGCGAAAACGGCAGGCGAGTTGCGTCGCAACGCGCTCGCCCACGTGGCCCACGGCGCGGACGGCATCGCCTACTTCCAGTGGCGCGCGGCGAAGGCGGGCGCCGAACAGTGGCACTCGGCGATGCTCCCGCACGCGGGCACGGACAGCGCCATCTGGCGGGACGTGGTCCAACTGGGCGCCGATCTGAGGTCGTTGGCGGAGATTGAGGGCAGCACCGGCACGGCCTCGGTGGCCGTCGTCTGGGACTGGAACGCCCGCTGGGCCCTGGAACTCCCCTCCCAGCCGAGCGAGGAGCTCCGCTACCTGGACCAAGTCCGCTCCTGGTACGAGCCGTTGTGGCGCTCCGGCGTGGCGGTGGACTTCGTACGCCCCGACGCGGACCTGTCCCCCTACCGCCTGGTGTTGGCGCCGAGTCTCTACCTGGTGGACGACACGGGCGCGGCCAACCTGACCGGCTTCGCCGCGTCCGGCGGCACGTTGGTCGTCGGCTTCCACAGCGGGGCGGTGGACGAGAACTGCCATGTACGGCTGGGCGGTTACCCCGGCGCGTTCCGCGGGGCACTGGGCATACGGACGGACGAGTTGTTCCCGTTGCTGCCGGGCGAGTCGCTCGGCTTGAGCGACGGGGGCACGGCTTCCCTGTGGTCGGAGCGGGTCGCGCTGGCGGGCGCCGAGCCGATCACGTCGTACACGGAGGGCCCGTTGGCCGGCGTCCCGGCGATAACCCGCAACACGCACGGCACCGGCACGGCCTGGTACGTGGCCACGCGCCCCGACCCGGCGACGCTCGGAGCCCTCCTGGACCGCATTCGCGCGGAGGCGGGCGTGGAGCCGGTGCGGGTGACGCCGGAGGGAGTGGAGGCGGTGGTGCGACGCGGGACGGACGCGGACTACCTGTTCCTCATAGACCACGGAGGGCGGGGTGCGGAGGTGCCGGTCGCGGCCGGAGCGGTCGAACTCCTGACCGGCGAGCGGGAGTTGGGCGGCTCGGTGAGCGTCCCGCCGGGCGGAGTGGCGGTGGTCCGGGAGCCGCGCCGACTCGACTGACTCAGAACGGCCCGGGCCCGCCGAAGCCCCCGAACATCCCACCGTGCGGCGGCCCGTGATGGTGGAACCCGTCGAACAGCGCGTCCGCGAGCAACATCCCACCGACACCGGCGGCACCGGCGACGAGGGCGGTCTTCCACCACGGTGTGCTGTACCAACCCCCGGGCATGGAAAGGCCGTTGACGACCCCGCCGGGGTAGTAGTACGGCGTGCCGGTGCCGGGCCGCGCGGAGGCGGTGTACGTCTGCCCACCGACGGTGACCTGCCCACCGGCACCCTGCTCCGGCAACGCGGGCCCCGGGTCCAGCCCGAGCGCGCCGCGGGCGGTCCGGATGTGATGCAGCCCCTCGATGGCGGTCTGGGTCACCAGTCCGTACTGCATGGGGGAGTAGGCGGTGGCGAGCTGCCCCTCGGCCGCCCGGTGCCGCTCGGCGGCATCGGCGAGCGCCTGCCGCGCGGCCGTGTTGCCACCCGCGTCCAACGTGGACAGGCTCCCCCCGAGTCGCTCCACCCACCGGGTCGCTTCGGCACCGGCATCGGCATCGGCGTCGTAACTCTGCGAAGCGAGCCCGGGGCCGTAACCGGTCCCGAACCGCGAACTCCCGCCCGCCGCCTGCCTCTTACCGAAGGCGACCGCTCCGCCGACGATCAGGGCCAGCAGCACCAACACGATGAAAAACATGACGTCCTCCCGTCTGCGCCGGGATCGAATCACCCCGTACAGGGAGATCAGACGTGGTGGGGCTGAGGGGTGGCTGGAGGGGGTCTGAGGGGTGGCTGTGAATGCGGCGAACGCCCTCAGCGGTGCAGCGGACCGATCACGTTCTCGACCACCCGCACCGCCTCCCCACTCCGCACCAGCTCGACCATGTGCTCGATGTCGGCATGGAAGACCCGGTCCTCATCAACCGTCGGCACCACCTCCCGAATCCTCCCCCGCACCGCCTCCGCAGCCGGCGAAGGCGCCAGCGGCGCCAGCAGATCCAGTGCCTGTGCCGCGCACATCAGCTCGATCGCCACGACGTAACCGAGCTTCCGCGCCGCCCGATACGCCTTCAGCGCCGCCAGGTACGCGTTGCTGACCGTGTCCTCCTGGTTGGCCGAGGTGGTGACGTTGTCCGCCGATGCCGGTACCGCCATGCCGCGCAACTCCATGGTCAGGCCGGCGGCCGTGTACTGGGCGATCATGTAGCCGCTGTTCAGACCCGGTTCGCGGACCAGGAAGGCCGGCAGCTCGCTGAAGTTGCTGTTGACCAGGCGGTCGGTGCGGCGTTCGGAGGTCTTGGCCAGGACCGTCATCGCGTTCACCATGGTGTCGGCCTGGATGCCGACGTACGTGCTGTCGCAGTTCGCCCCGCTCAGTGCCACCCCGTCCTCGCCCTCGGGGTGGATGACCGGGTTGTCGCCCACGGAGTGCAGTTCCTCGACGATGACCTCCCGGGCCTGCGCGAGCGCCCGCTTCGCTCCGCCGTGGATCTGCGGGACGGCGCGGAGGGACAGGCTGTCCTGGAGGCGGTGGTCCAGGAACTCCGCGCTGATCTCGCTGGACTCCGTCAGTCGTCGTAGGTTCTCGGCGACCGCCGCCTGCTCGGGGTGCCGCTTCCGTTCCTGGAGCCGGGCGTCGTAGGCGCGGATCGTGCCCTTGAGCGCCTGCACCGACAGGCTCGCGGCGATGTCGGCGGTGGTCGCCGCGACGCCGGCGTCATGGGCGGCCAGGACGGCGATCGCGGTCACCGAGTGCGTGCCGTTGGTGAGCGACAGGCCTTCCTTGGCGGCGAGCCGGGTCGGCTGCTTACCGATGCGGGCCAACGCCTCGGCGCCGGGCAGGAGTTCGCCACCGTACGACGCCCGGCCCTCTCCCAGGAGTACGAGCGCCATGTGCGCCTCGGGGGCCAGGTAGCCCACGGAACCCTCGCCGGGCACATGCGGAGTGACCCCGGCGTTGAGCATCCGCCGGATCAGTTCCAGGGTCTCGAAGCGGATGCCGGAGTAGCCCTCGCCGAGGCCGACCAGTTCCATGAGGGCGATGGCGCGGACGATCTCCGTGGGGAGCGGTTCGCCGACCGACACGGCGTGCGAGCGCACGATGTTGCGCTGCAGGCGCTCCGCGTCCGCCGGGGCGATGACCTCCGTGACGTTGTTGCCGAAGCCGGTCGTGACCCCGTACACCAGTCGGTTCTCCGCCAGGAAGCGCTCGACCAGCGCGCGGGACTTGCGCACCCGGTCGACGTACGTCGCGTCGAACTCGACCCGCGCGCCGTGCCGGGCGACCGCGACGAACTGCTCGACGGTGATCGGCTCCCGGCCCAAGGTGACCGTCACGGGTATCACGGACATCTCCTCGCCCTTGGCATGCTCTCATTCACTTGCCTGGTGAATGAATCATTTTATTTAGAGCTTGGCAAGGGTGGGAGATGTCCCGAGGTCAAGGGGGCAACGCGCGAGGCGCGGCACGTCCCCTAGGCGTGCCGCGCCCCGTCCCCCGGTGCCCCCGTCGGTCAGGCGTCCCCCGCCGTCGGGAGTGCCCCCGTCCGAGCCGCCTCGCCGTACCACCGCGCGCTCGACTTCGGCGTGCGTGCCAGCGTCGCGTAGTCCACGTACACCGCCCCGAACCGCTTCTCGTAGCCGTACGCCCACTCGAAGTTGTCCATCAGGGACCACAGGTAGTAGCCGCGTACGTCCGCCCCGTCCGTGATCGCCCGCCGTACCGCCGACAGATGGCCGTGGAGATAGGCGATCCGCTCGGGGTCGTGGACGTTGCCCTCGGGGTCGGGCTTGTCGTCGTAGGCCGCGCCGTTCTCCGTGACGTACAGGGGCAGGCCCGGTGCCTCGCGGACGTACCGCATGATCAGGTCGTAGAGGCCCGTCGGGTCGATCGTCCAGCCCATCTCCGTGCGCTCGCCGGGGGTCTGGAGGAACGCCACGTCGTCCGCGCCCGGCCAGGGGGAGTACGCGCTCAGGCCGTGCCCGTCGGCGCGCGGGCTGCCCGCCGGGGCCGCCTCGGTCGCCTCCACCAGGGTGGGGGTGTAGTAGTTCAACCCCAGCGCGTCCAGCGGCTGGTGAATGAGCGTCAGGTCGCCGTCCAGGACGTACGACCAGTCCGTGACCGACCTCGTCGCGTCGAGCAGCGACTGCGGATACGACCCGTGCAGCATCGGACCGTGGAACACCCCGTTGGCCAGGTCGTCGATCTTCCTCGCCGCCGCCAGGTCCGCCGGTGACTGCGAAGCGGGCCTGACCACCGACGAGTTGAGGCTCACCGCGATCGAGTTGCGGGCCGGCATCGCGGCGCGCAGCGCCGAAGTGGCCAGCCCGTGCGCCAGGTTGAGGTGATGGGCGGCCTTCAGCGATGCCGCCGCGTCCGTACGGCCCGGCGCGTGCACCCCCGAGCCGTAGCCCAGGAACGCGCTGCACCACGGCTCGTTGAGCGTGATCCACTGCTCCACGCGGTCGCCCAGCGCCTCGCCCACGATCTGCGCGTACTCGGCGAAGCGGTACGCCGTGTCGCGCTCCGGCCAGCCGCCCGCGTCCTCCAACTCCTGGGGCAGGTCCCAGTGGTAGAGGGTGAGCGCCGGCTTGATGCCGACCGCCAGCAGCTCGTCCACCAGGCGGCGGTAGAAGTCCAGGCCGACCTGGACCGCCGGGCCCCGGCCGGTCGGCTGCACCCGCGACCAGGAGACCGAGAAGCGGTACGCGCCCAGCCCCAGGTCCGCCATCATCGCCACGTCGTCGCGGTAGCGGTGGTAGTGGTCGACAGCGATGTCACCGTGCTCGCCACCGGCCGTACGGCCCGGCGTATGACTGAAGGTGTCCCAGATCGAGGGCGTACGACCGTCCTCCCGCACCGCCCCCTCGATCTGGTACGCGGAGGTCGCGGCGCCCCAGAGGAAGGCGGGAGGAAAGGTCACGGGGGTCACGGGCTCAGGCATGGAAGCGCTCCCATAAAGGGTCGTGGAGACCAATGAGTAGGCGGAGGGGGGAGGGGGGCCGAGCCTGTTGTGCCCGGCCCCGCGTCGGGCGTCAGCCCTTTACCGCGCCCTGCATGATTCCCCCCACGATCTGCTTGCCGAACAGGAGGAAGGCGATCAGCAGGGGCAGCGTGCCCAGCAGCGCGCCCGCCATGATCACCGACTGGTCGGGGATGTAGCCGGTGCCGAGGGAGTTCAGGGCGACCTGGACCGTGGGGTTCTGCTGGTTGAGGGCGATGATCGGCCAGAGGAAGTCGTTCCAGGCCATCACGAAGGTGAGGAGGCCGAGGACCGCCATGGCCGGGCGCGCGGCCGGGAAGACCACGTGCCAGACGACCCGCAGACTGCTCGCGCCGTCCACCCGCGCCGCCTCGATCAGCTCGGTGGGCAGCGCCTGGACCAGGTACTGGCGCATGAAGAACGTACCGAAGGCGCTGACCAGGGTCGGCAGGATCACCGTCTGGAGATGGTTGGACCAGTGCAGGTCCGACATCCACAAGTACAGCGGTACGACGGCCAGTTGGGGCGGGATCATCATCGTGCCGATGGTCAGCAGGAGCAGCGTGCTGGAGAAGCGGAACTTCAGCTTGGCGAAGGCGAAGCCCGCCAGGGTGGAGAACAGCACGGTGCCGATGGTGATGCTGCCCGCGACGACCGTGGAGTTGAACATCGCGGTGCCCATGCCGGCCTGGTCCCAGGCCGTCTGGAGGTTCTTGAACAGGTTCCCGCCGAACCACAGCGGCGGCGGGGTCTGAGCGAGCCGCTGGTTGGTGCGCGAGGCCGCGATCGCCGTCCACACCAGCGGGGCCAGCGAGACCAGCGCGAAGACGACCAGGACGACGTAGGTCAGCGGGCCCGCGTGCATCTGCTTGCCCGCGCCCATCACCCGGCGGCGCGGTCCGCGTGCCGCCCTGGCCGGTGCCTGATCCTGAGGGAGTGTCAATTCACTTGTGGTCATTGGGACTTCCTCAGCCGTCGGGTGAACAGCAGGTTGATCGCGGCGACGATCAGCAGGATCAGGAACATCGACCAGGCGATCGCGGACGCCTTGCCGAGGTTGCCGATGATCCAGCCCTGGTCGTACATGTACAGACCGAGCGTCTGGTACTGGTGCTCGGAGCCGCCCTTCGAACCGCTGACCCCGCCGAACAGCAGGGGCTCGCCGAAGAGTTGGGTCGCGCCGATGGTGGAGACGACCACCGTGAAGAGGATCGTCGGGCGCAGTTGAGGGATCGTCACATGGCGGAACTGCTGCCAGCGGTTCGCGCCGTCGATCGCCGCCGACTCGTACAGGTCGGCCGGGATCGCCTGCATCGCCGCCAGATAGATCAGCGCGTTGTAACCCGTCCAGCGCCAGATCACGATCGACGACACCGCGAACTGCGAACCCCAGGTCGATTCACGCCAGTTGACCGGGTTCACCCCGACGAAGTGCAGCAGCCAGTTGACCATTCCGCCGTCCCACGAGTACAGCAGCGTGAAGACGAGGGTCGCCGCGGCCACCGAGGTGGCGTACGGGGTGAGCATCACGACCCGCCACACGGTCGAGCCGCGCAGCCGGTAGTTGAGCAGATGCGCGATCCCGATCGCCATCAGCAACTGCGGCACGGTGGAGATCAGACCGATGGTGAAGGTGTTCTTCAGGGCGTTCCAGAAGAAGTCCGAGGACAGCAGGTTCTGGTAGTTGTCCAGCCCCGCCCACGTCTTGTGGTCCAGCGCCGACAACTGCACGTTGTGCAGCGAGTACCAGGCCGTGTACAGCAGCGGGATGAGGCCGAAGGCCCCGAAGATGATGAAGAAGGGGGAGATGAACGCGTACGGCGCCGCCTTCATGTCCCAGCGGTACAACCGGCTCCGCCACGGACTCGGGGCGGGCGCCGGCGGCGTACCGCGACCGCCGGCGCCGCGGGC
>NZ_JBEXDX010000039.1:0-79697 GCF_040605995.1 Streptomyces sp. NPDC005492 | reverse complement strand
GGAGGGCACCATGACCGCACAGACAGAGACGCCGGACAGGTCGGACCAGTCGTCGGAGGGGGTCAGTCGGCGTCACGCGCTCCCGCCGGCGCGTTTGCGCCCCGCAGAACCGGATCTATCCGGGGCAATCAGAGAGGTACAACCTGATCACACCCCGCCGCGCGATGTTCCGACGGGAAGCTCCATCCCATCAAAGGCCCAGGACAGCGGCGTCCTGCCGCAGGTGAAGGGCCGGATCAAGCAGGCTCGCAGACCCCCGTGCCATGGCTACTTTCATGGCTACGTACGTAGCCGTGAACCCCGGTATGGACCCGTACGGAACGGGTTCTAGCCGAGGGCCTGAATCCACAAAAAAGAGCCCCTGACCAGCGAAAACGCTGGTCAGGGGCCCCACGTGGCAGACGAGTCGGGCTGTACGCCGGGTTCTGTCGCCCTGTCGGCACAAATGCACCAGGCGTACCCGGCTAATCAGACCGCGCGATCCACCGCCTGAGCTTCCAGCCATGCCTCCACCTCCGGCCAGCGGTAGCGCAAATAGCGGCCGACCTTGTGGGCTCGCGGACCCTGGTGTCGGTGATTCCATATGTAGACCGTGTTCAGCGGTACGCCCAGGAAGTCGGCCAGCTCCTCAGCGCTCATCAACGGACAACGACCCCTCGCGCCACTGGCGGCTTCTTCCGCACGGGCAGTGGTTCGACGCATGGGCACTCCAGGACGGCTCGGAACGGGCAGGAAAGAACCACGTGAGCGGTAGTCCGCCGTGGTGGTGCACGGAACATTGACATGAAATTTCAGCCGGACCAAATAGAGGAACTTGCGGCGAAACTCCTACGACCATTCCGAATTCTCGGAAGACACCAGCGAATCCTCGGCGAGGGTTCGACGAGCCCTCGCCGAGACCTCAGCGAGGATTCGTCTAGGTGAGATCCTCGCTACCACCCTGCACCCTTTGTCGCGAAGACCTAAAGAATGCGTTTGACATTTTCGGCTTGTCTGGATCAACATCCCATTCACTCAGGGCGCGATGAACGGGCACTCGATCTCGCCGTCGATGACGACCCTGATACGAGAGAACTCACAAAAAAGCTTAAAGGCCCGAAGAGAACTAGGAGTTGAGTCCATGCCGTACGACCGCTGGCACAAGTCACGCCCGAAAGCCGGGGAGTCGACCTGCAGGGAACACGGTAAGGTTCCGACGAGGGATCACGGGGCCGGGAAGCGGTGGCAGGCCCGCTGGCGCAACCGGGAAGATGTCCAGCAGACGGAGTTGTTCCGCACCGAGGCCGAAGCCCGCAGGCACGAGACCAAAATGCGGTCCGGAGTGGACGACGGGTCATATATCAACCCTCGCGCCGGAGAGGTCAGGGTCGGTGAACTCGCCCTTACGTGGCTCAAGGGGCACGAACACAAGAATCCGCGCACATACCGACGCCACAAGGAGCGGATTCTCCTACACATCGCTCCTACCGCAGTTGGGAAGATGCGCGTAAAGGACGTGAACGCGTCGTCTTTGCTGGACTGGTTGCACGACCGTCGTCGGCTGCTCGAAAGTTCCACACTGCGCCTGGTCTTCGACAATCTTCGGGCTGTCTTTGACCTGGCCGTGGACGACAGCCTGATACCCAAAAATCCATGCCTCGCCAAATCGGTGCAGGACGCCAAGCCGAAGCGAGGAGGTGGCGGCCGGGCAGAGCTGACCCTGACTTGGGACGACACCGAGAAGATCCGTGCCGAACTTCCAGACCGCTACAAGGCACTCGTCGACTGCGGTCGCGGCTTGGGCCTTCGCCAAGGAGAAGTATTCGGCCTGTCACCAGATGACATCGACTGGGCACACCCGGACGGGCCGATGGTGCACGTGCAACGGCAAGTCGTCCACGACGGCTCGTTCCTGGTATACGCCCTCCCCAAGGGCGGAGGCGACGAGGACCCGAAGGACCGATGGGTCGAACTGACCGACGACGTGGCCATCCCCCTGCGCGAGCACATGGCGAAGTACCCGCCCGTCGAGGTGACCCGACCGTGGGGAAGCAAAGGCGGCGACCCGGTCACAGTGCAGCTGATCTTCTACACCCGCGAGAAGACCGCCATTCAGTCGAATTGGTTCAACTCCTACCGCTGGAAGCCTGCTCTGGCGGCGGCCGGCCTCATCAAACCCCTCGACCTCAACGCGAAGGGACGACGCTGGGAAAAGTCCCGCGACATGATGATGCACGCCCTCCGACACCTGTACGCGTCGATGATGATCAACGGCGGGGTGGACGTGTACACACTCGCGGACCGGCTCGGACACGCCGATCCTGCGTTTACTCTGCGTAAGTACGTGCACCGGATCGTGGGAGCCGGTTCCAAGGTCCGCATCGCGGTCCGGAGCGCTTACTCCAGGGCCGCGTGACTCCCGCACTGTTCAGCTTGTGCAACGACCGTGCAAGATGATCTTCGGATGGGTTCATTTGCGCAGGTCAGAGACGCCGTAGAGGAGTTTCGGGACATCTGATGCCCGTAGCGGTGCCGCCGTGCTGTGAAAGGTGCGGCGGCACCGCTCCCGTCAGCGGGTGCTCCACTTCTGGTTGTCCTGGCCGTTGCAGTCCCAGAGTTGGAGTCGGGTGCCGTTGCCGGTCTTCTGGTCCTTGACGTCCACGCACTTGTTGGCCTGCGGATTGACCAGGTCGTTGCTGGAGTTGAGGCGGAACTGCTGGGCCGGGTTGCCGCTGCACACCGCGAGCTGGATCACCGCGCCGTTCGCCGAGGAGCCCCAGGCGACGTCCATGCACAGGCCCATCGAGCGGACCGTGCCGTCCGAACGGAAGTCCCACTTCTGCCAGTTGTTGCTGTTACAGCTCCAGATCTCCAGCGGTGAACCGTCCGCGCCCTTGTGACCCACCATCTCGATGCACTTGTTGGAGGCGTGGCTGTAGATCGTGGTGCCGGGCGCGCTGATCACCGTCTTGGTGGCCGTGACCTTGGTGGTGGTCTTCGTCTTCGAACTCCCGCCGGAGGACGCCTTCTTGGGAGCCTCGGCGGAACTGCCCGCGACGACTCCGGCACCGGCCGCCGCGACTCCCGCGCCGTTCTTCACCGTGCTCTTCTTGCCGCCGGCCTTGGTGGGCGAGGTCGTCGGCGAGGGGGAGGTCGGGTCCGGGGTGGCCGAACCGTAGGCGCCCGCACCGGAGTCGGTCGTCGCCCCGTTCAGCACGGTGCCCGCGTCGGCCACCTGGTCCGACGGCTTCGAGGCCGAACTCGACCTGCCGAGCATGCCGGACACCAGGAACGGCACCCCGACCAGCAGCGCGCCCGCGATCGCGGCGCCGGCCAGCAGGCCCCGCGAAGGACGGCCGAAGGCGGGGGCAGAGGCGGCTGCCGTCGCGGTGTCCTCGCCGCCGCCGGCTCCGGCCAGGGTGTCGGTATCGGTGTCCGTGTCGGCGTGGTGGTCGGGTTCCGCTTCCGGGGTCGCGCTCGCCTCGGCGTCGGGAGTCGTGGCCGCGACTTCGGCCGCGACCGCGGGCGGCGACGAGGGCGCCGTGAGAGCCGCTTCCGCCTTCGCCGTCGCGGCGGTCTCCCCGCTGGTGGGCGGGGGCACCGCTCCGGCTTCGGGGGCACTGCCCGCAGTGGTGTCCGGGGCCGGGCCGGACTCCGTCTCGCCCGTCGCTGCCTGGTGCTGCGGGCTGTTCTTGCCGGACATGCTGTTCCTTCCAAGGAAAAGTGATCGGGTGACGACGGGTCAGTCGTCGTCCGGGGCGGGCGGGTTGGCCGAGAACCGGTTGCCGTCGAAGTAGAGGGTCAGGGGGGCGCCGTCGCCCGGACCGAAACGCTGGCGGCCGCCCGGACTGAGCACCTGGACCGGTCGGCCTGTGTCCCGTACGACCAGTGCCGCCAGGGTGACCACGTAGGAGGGGGTGTCGGGGCGGGTCAGCACCAGGGCGAGACGGGCGGAGTCGTCCAGTCCGGCCTCCGCGACGGTCACCGTGCCGCTCTGCAGGATCGCCTGCGCGCGCAACTCCTCGGTGAGGGCGCCGATTTGTTCCAGTGCTTCGGTCGACACCGCTGTGTTCGGGGCCGGGAGCCCCGCGTCGTCGGGGGCGCCGTGAGCCGCCACGTCCGCCCGGGCCCAGGCGAGGAGCGCGGCATGGGGGTCGGGGTGCCGGGTCCATGCGGGGCCGGTGTCCTCAGGTTCCTCCTGTGGGTCGTCCGCCGGAGGGATCACTCGCGTGACCACGGGCACGACCGCCGGTCCCGCCTCGCCGCGGGTCGGTGTCGGGCGGGGAGTGCGGCGGGGCCAGGTGGCGGGGGTGGCGGCCAAGGAGCCGGTCGTCAGGGGTGCCGTGCCCTCGCCCGACTCCGCGCGCCGTGTCTCCAGGAAGGTGACCACGTCGCTGAGGTCCTGCTGCGCGTTCCGCTGTCGGGCCGCCTGTGTGGCCTGCTCGGCGAGGGCGTCGGTGATCTCGCGGCCGAGGGCGTCCAGCGCCTGCTGCGCCGCGTCGCGCGCGGCGACCGTCTGGTCGTGGTGTGCGGTGGCGGCGGTGAGCGCGGCCTGGGCGGCGAGGTCCGCCGTGGCCGCTGTCGTGGCCATGTCCCGGGCGCGGACCAGGGCGTCGGCGGCGGTGCGGGCCGCGTCGCGGGCCAGGCCGAGCCGGCGTGTGGTGTCTTCGGCGGCGTGCTGGGCGGTCTCGGAGGCGCGGTCGGCCGCCTCGGCCGCTGTCCGGGCCCGGTCCAGTGCGGTACGGGCCCGGTTCCGGCGCGACTCACGCCGGGTGAGGGACTCCTCCGAGACGGCACCGCTCGTGGTGCCACGGCCCGAACTCCCGCCCTGTGCGGCCTCTTCGGCCTCCCTGAGGACGGCCTCCGCCGTGCGGAGCTCCTCGTGGGACTCCTCGGCGGCCAGGGTCACGGCCCGCGCCCGCTCGGTCTGTTGCTGGAGTTCCCGGGTCAACTCCCTGACGCGGGCGCTCCGTTCCTGGTCCGCGCGTTCAGTGGCCTCCAAGGCCCGGTCGGCGGCGGCGCGTTCGTCGGCCGCGGTGTCGGCGGCGACGCGGGCGTCGGCCAACTCCCGCTCCGCCTGGGTCACCTGCGGCCGGGCGGCATCCACCGCCTGCTCGGCGTCCGGCAGTTGACCCTGGAGCTGGGCCTCCAGCGTGCGCGCCGTGTCCTCCGCCTGCCCGGCCGTCTCCAGTGTGCGGATCTGATCCCGTACGGGCGTCCAGCCGTCGTCGGCCGCGTCCTGCGGATCCCCGGCCGCGTCGAACCGCCGGAAGCGGACGCCCTCGCCGTCCCGCAGGGCGAGTTCGACGGGGCGGCCCAGCAGGGCGGCGGTGCCCGACGCCGCGTACAGGGCGCGGGCCGTCTGGGCGGGGCGGCCGTCGACGGCCAGCCAGAGCTGGATCATGTCGTCGGTCGCGGCCGGGTCGGGTGCGATGCCGTGGGCCAGCAGGGTCGGCAGGTCGCGCAGCGGTACGGTGCGCCAGTCGCGGAGCACCTCGGGGGCCCGGTCGCCCGGTGCCTGGGCGTCGGCGGTCTCGCGGGCCAGGGAGGCGCCGTCGTAGACCCCGGGGTCGGTCTGCGCGGCGGTGACGCCATGGCCGAGGAGGTCGCGTTCCAGGGGCCGTATCCGCACGGTGCCGGAGACGTACCGGACGCCGTCGGGCCCGTGCACGGTGAGCAGCGCGTCGGCGAGGATCTCGTGGCTGCGGGTGCCGCGCGAACCCGCGGGGGCGCTGGTGTTGCCGTGCTTGAGCCACTCGCGGCGGGTGCCGACGACGGCGCCGCCCATCCCCGGGTCCTGCGCGGGGCGGGCCAGCACCGGCAGCGTGAAGCCGACCAGTTGGCGGTTGGAGTCGTGGGCGCTGAAGCCGCCCTGTGCCGAGAGGCTGCCGGTGAGGCCCGCGTGCGAGGCGGAGCCCGCGCTGACCGTGGTGAGCCGCACCCGGTCCACCGTCACATCGCCGGTGTCGGTCACCGGGCGCGGCCGGTACAGCTCGACGGTGAGCCGGGGCGGGGTGTCCGGGCGGCCCTGGAACGGGTAGGCGCCCGGCATCGTGGTGGTCAGGCCGCCCGGGCCGCGTGGATGGTCCAGCGAGATCTCGCTGGCCTGGACGAGTTCGCCGATGCGTACGGCGGTGGCGTCGGCGGAGCCGGAGGCGGTCAGCGACCGCCAGGAGTGGGTGAGGTCGGGGGCCACCTCGGCGAGCGCCGCGGCAAGTTGGGGGCCCGCGTCGAAGCCGAAGACCGGTGCCGGTCCGCCCGGCGTGAACCGGCGCCCGGTCACCGTCGGCCGGCGATCCGCCAGGCCGGCCGCCAACTGCGGCTCGGGCGGGGCGGGTTCGGCGGTCTCGCTGCCGGTGAAGCGCAGCGCGGCGGTGGCGTGGACGGTGGCGGTCCGGGTCGGTCGGCCGAGGAAGAGGTGGCTGATCCGGTCGGCGAGCGAGGTGTCCGCGTCGGTCAGGCTCAGCACGCCGTGCTGGAACACGCTGCCCGGCAGGTCCACCAGCCAGTCGGCGGTCGGGGTGGACCGCACGGTGACGGTAAGCCGGTACGGGACGCCGTCGAAGTCGGCGACATTGTCGGTGCGCAGCCAGTACCGGTCCTCGGCGGCCCGGGTGACCCGGGCCGAGGTGCCGCGCACCGTGTCGGCGCTGAGCAGCACGCCCGCCCGGTCGGTGCGGAGGCCGCCGGTGGGCCTGGGGAACCGGGACTGGAGCTGGACGAACCCCGAGTGCCGGAGGGTGCGGGCGGTCCGGTCGCTCACCGAGGACGGGGTGTGGCCGTGGTACTGCTCGATGCCGGAACCCGCTGCCGCCGGGTGGCCGCGCAGCACTCGTAGCGCGTGGTCGTCGGCGTCGGGCTCGGCGGTCAGCGTGACCTCGACGAGGCGGGCGCCGCCGTAGCCGACGTGCCGGAACCGGAAGCGCTGGACGCGGCCGGGGCCGCGGCCGGCCAGGGTGCGCAGCCCCGCCGTGGCGGTGAGGTCCGCGATCCGGGTGTCCACGCCCGAGAGGTACGACGAGTGCCCGGGGCGGGTCGTGCCGGGGGCCTCGCTCTCGATCAGGGTGAGGAGGCGCTGCCGTAGGACGTCGGGGCGTCGCACGGTGCGCGTGGCGTCGGTGAACTCGTCCATCGCCCGGACGCTGCCGAGGCCCAGCTCGCGGGAGGCGACGAACCGGCGCGGCAGCGACACGGTCCCGGGTGTCGCGGCGGGCACCGTGAGACCGGCCACCGGTGTGAACCAGGCGGCGTGGCGCCGGAGTTGTGCCGGGGTGGCCAGAAACCGTACGGCGTCCGGCAGTTCCACCGCCACCGTCACGGCACGGCCCTCGCCCTGGCCGAACGCGTTGCCGACGGCGTTGCGGCGGCCGCGCCGGAACGTCACCAGCAGGAGCGCGTCGGCCGCGATGCGGTGCTGTGCACCGCTCTCGGTGGCGGTGCGGTTGACCACCGTCGAGGAGGCGAGGGCCCGTGCCTGGTCCTGCCGGGCGGTACGGGTGTAGCGGGCCGAGGGGTTGAGGCTCGGGTGCCGGGGCGCGGTTCCCGTCGGGGCGCCGCTCTGCTCCTGTGCCGCGTCGGTGGCGCGGGTGTGGATCGTGCCGGTGTCGCCGGGGTCGCCGTCGTTGCCCGCGGCCTGGTCGGCGCTCGGTGTCTGTGCCGACGTAGCGTTGCGGACCGCGGTGAAGCCGCCCGCCCACTGGGTGGTGCGGGACGCCCCGCGCTGCTGCCCGGCGCCGTCGGCGGCGCTGAGCCCCGTTTCGAAGTACTGCGAGACGTCGCCCGCCACCCGCGGCCGGCGCAGGGCTCCCCGGATCTCCACGGAGAGCACCTCGTCGGCGGCGAGCCCCGGCAGGGTGAGCCCCTCGATCACATACGCGCCCTTGAACACCTGGTGGCCGCGGGCCAGCAGGGCCGCGGGGCTGCGGGCGGCGGCCAGCATCTCCGCCGCCACCGTGGTCGGGTCGGTGGCGGCGGCGCCGGCCAGCGACTCGCCCATGGCCCGCCCGGCGCGTGCCACCGGCGCCGGGGTGCGCTCCGCGACCGCGTCCCGCACCCCGTCCAGAAGTCCGCGCGCCGGATGCCCCGGATAGGTGTTGCCGAGCACCGCCGTGAACGCCTCGTCGAGCGCGGCCGACGCCCGGAACACCTCCACCATCGAGTCGTCCGGCAGCGGTACCGACTCCGGGAGTGGGGCGCCGTCGGCGTCGGTCAGGTCGAGCAGGGCGCGGTCGGCGTCGTCGGCGGCGCGTACCGTGTGCGCGGCGGGCGCCACCGGGGCGGGCGTGGCGGCGGGCAGCGTACGGTGCGTCGGCACCGACAGCCGCAGCGTCCCCGGCACCCGGTCCGGCGGCGGGGACTGCGGACCGGCCGGCGGGGCGCCGTGCGGGACGTACGGCTCGACCACCGTCTCGTGCGCGAACCGCACGCTCGGCGCGTCCCCCGGCCCCTCGTACAGATCGAGCGCCAGCTCGGCCGGCACCTCGAACACCTCGCTGCGCTGTCCGTCCCCGCTGCCGATGAAGAACTGGTCGTGGCCCACCGACAGTTGGACGTTGTTGTCGTGCTGAACCTGGTGGGAGCGCACATGGTCACCGGTGCCGCCGAGGGTCCACGCACCGCCCCGTACCGGCACCCCGAACGAGCCGCCGACGCCGTACGACGCCCCGTACTGCGACCCGTTCTGGTCGGTCGCGGCCGTCGACAGCGACGCGAAACCCATGCCCTGCACATCGGGCAGCACCCGGGTGTGCGTGCTGGCGCCCGTTCCGCGCACCGCGCTGAGCACCAGCCGCACCCGGCGGGTGCCGCCCACCGTCGGGATCTCCAGGAAGAGCGGATGGCCGCCGTCCAGCATGGCGTCCGTCGCGGCCCGCTGTCCGATCTGCGACCGCGTCTGCTCGAACCGACGCAGATTGTTCAACTGGGCCTGCACCAGCGCCTCGTCGGGCAGCACCCGGTTGCGCGCGGTGGTGTCGCCGGGCAGGAAGCCCTCGCGGCGCAGCCAGTTCTCGGCGTTCACGAAGAGGGGTTCGGCGCCGGCCACGCCCAACGGTGTCGCCGTAGTGCCGATCGCCCGCAGATGCTCCAACTCCACGGGGAGCCGCCGCAGTTCCTCCGGCGTCGGGGCATGCCCCTGGGCGTCCTCGGCGGTGAGCAGCCGCAGGTGCATCCCGCGCGGCCAGGCGCCGGGCGCGAAGGGCAGCCGCCCACCGCCCGGCAGATGCAGCACCAGCGTGTGCCGCACCGCGGCGGGCGCCAGCAGATGACTCCGGTTGGTGCGCACCGCGTGCATCAGGGCGGCGCTGCCGCTCTGGGTCAGCGCGTCGTTCGTCCCCGCCTGGGCCGAGACCCGCCCCAGCACACCGCCGCCGACCCGCCGGGTGGCGTCCGGGTGCCCCTCGGCATGGTCACCGGTGAGCGCCGGACCGACACTCCCCGACAGGGACACACCACTGCTGAACCTCGACTGCGCCTCGATCTTCACCACCTGCGTCAGATGGCTCTCCAGGTTGATCTTCCCCGGGACGCTCCGTCGCAGCGGCTCCCCCACCTCCACCTCGGTGAGCAACTGGAACATGCCGACCGCGCGCCCCGACCCGTCGACCAGCACCGGCGAGAACACGCCCCCGGCCCGCTGCATCGGCAGGGTGCCCCGCAGCAACGGCTCCGACAGGAAGGTCTCCAGCTCCGCCCGGGAGTCCTCGTCCAGCGCCGCCAGCCGCGCCCCGTAGTGCTCCAACACCTCCGCGAGCAGCCGCCCCGGCTCGGCGACCGTGTCGACGCCCCACACCGGAAGGGTGTCCAGCTCCGCCGCCTCGGGCAACTCCCCTTCCTCGTCCCGCGCCAGATGCTGCGGGAACCAGATGGTCACCGGCCCGTGCGACCGGGGCACGTCCCAGGTAACCGGCGGGGCCAGCGCCGGGGTGTCGATCCGTACGTCCCACTCGGCGGTGAAGTCGTACGGCTCCGAGGGCTCGTTGCTGCGCTGTGCCGTCGTCGACTGCACCACCGTGGTCACCGACGCGCTCGACGAGAGCTGGTTCAGAGTCAGCGCGAGGGTCAGCGCCACGTCGACTCCGCGCACCGGGATCGCCCTGGTCACCGGGAACAACCCGGTCCACGGCAGCAACAGGGTACGGACGTTGCCGGACGCCTCCGACGACACCGACTCCTGGGCACCGATGCCCCGCCGCTCCACGCGCACATCCCGCACGCCACTCTCGGCCTGCCCGTACCGGGCCGCCGCCACCGGCTGCGAGAGCCGCAGCCGGATGTCCACCGTCCGGTCCCGGCCGTCCACCCGCAGCGTGATCCGAAAGCCCAGACTGCCGCGCAGATACGGCAGGTTGACCACCAGCTCCTCGCCGCTCGCCACCGTCCGCAACTGCTCCCGCACCGGATGCGTGTCCGGCGCGTCCGCCAGCCCGAGCGCCGTCATCACCTGCTGGTGCAGCCCGTCCACGACCACGGCCGCCAGCGGTTCGAGAAGCACCAGGCCCACGTTGCCGTCCTGTTGGGACCCGTACCCGAGGACGTACGTCGAGGAGGGCGCCGCGACCGGGGCGTTGGAGGTGGGCCAAGTGGGGGTGTCCTGGGCGGGGATGGGGGTGGTGTCGGGGTCGAGGGTGGACGTCGACTGGTCCTGGCTTGTGTGGTCGTGGAGTTGGGGGCCCGCGGCGGTGACGTTCTCGATGGCCGCGAGGTAGCGGTGCGGGATGTGGACGGGCGTGTCGGTGGTCGCCATTACGCCTGTGGTGCGGACCGTCGTGCTGTGGGGGTGGTTGCGCAGCAGGAAGTCGTTGTCGCGCTGCTCGTCCGGCAGGCCGAGGTAGTGCAGGACCTCGTGGAGGAGGTCGGCGTCGGAGTGGCCCGTGTCGAGGTGGAGTTGGTCGGCGCGAGCCGGGTTCGCGGTGTCGGTGAGGGTGATCGCCTCGGGGTGGGCGGGGTCCTCGATCAGGTTGAGGGTGATGTGGAGCTGGTCGCCTGAAGTAGGCAGCGCCAGACCGGAGTTGAGATGCGTGTCCAGCAGACGGGTGAGGCGGTCCTTGAGCTGCAGGGTCAGGGCCGGGTCGGTGGTGGTGACCGGGAGGTTGAGGGTGTAGTCGCGGATCCACTGGCCGTTGGGGGCCTGGATACGGCGGATGTGGGTGCGGATGAGGGTTGTCGCGCCGCTGAGGAGGCCCGGGCCGGGCGGCTTGGACTGATCGGCGTGCGGGTCGAAACGCTCCGTGGCGTGGACGGCGGGACGGGCGTGAGGACGCAGCCCGTACCAACTCCCCTTCGACGCAGGGTCGTTGACGCGATGTGCGGGCTGGTCGTCGGTCGCATCGCGGGTCGGCGCGGGACGGAACCGGCCGGACGGCTGGACGCTGGGAGCGTCCTCCGGACCCCGGGGCGCGCTCGACGGCGTGATCGTCGCCGGGGCGGTGAGGGGGCCGGCGTCGGTGGCGCTGTAGTGGTTCAGGCCCGTGTAATGGACCTCCAGCGCGGGGGTGTTGGTGGTCGGGCCGTAGCGCAGCACGATGCCCTGAGTGGTGGCGGGCATCGGCTGGAAGACATGGATGGGGGCGCCGAGGGTGTCGGCGAGCAGTGGCAGGAAGGTGTCGCCGATCGGACGCATCCACGCGTCCGACCAGCGGCGCACGGCGCGTTCGAGCAGGTCCTGCTCGTCGTCGGTGAGCGCGGCGGTGCTGCGGTGGTAACCGGCGATGAGTAGCGAACGGCGCTCGTCGAGGGTCATGGTGGCGGGCGTGGGCAGCGCGTTCACCGCGCGCAGGTAGGCGAACATCCGCCGGTTGCTCGGTGCGGCGCCGGCCGGCGGGGGCGGGGCGCCCGGCAGCGAGACGGCTTGCAGATAGCGGGTCTGGAGGTCGGTGGGGTCGAGGTCCTCGGCATGGGTCACGGCTTGGATGCCGTACTGGGCCAGCGCGGTGTCGATCTCGTCTTCGGACATGCCCGCCGCCGACGAGGTGAAGGGGTCGGCGAGGACGCCCCGGAGCTGGCCGAGCACCTGTGGGGGGAGCGGCCGGCTGCCGTCGTGGGCCGCCGTCAGCCGGGCGAGCACCAGGTTCTGCAACTCCCGTTGTGTCGCCCGCAGATGGCCTGATCCCTGGTCGGTGGTCTGCGGGTGCGTCGTCATGGTCGTGAGGGTCTGTCGTACGTCGTTGGGTCGCGCGAGCCAGGCGGCGGTGCCCGGGGCGAGGGCCCGGCCGGCCTGTTGCAGGCGGGTGCGGACCAGGTGCGGTGCGCTGCCGATGACGGCGTAGAGGAGGCAGTTGCCGTCGCCGGGGGTGGGGACGGCGGTGCCGGTGGGGTTGACGTACGGGGACGGCGGGGTGACGACGGGGGGTGGGGCGGTGGTTGTGGTCGAGGGCTTGCTCGTGCCCTTGCCCTTGTCTGTTCCCTTGCCCTTGCTGGTGCTCGCGGCCGGCTTCTTGCCCTTGCTCGTACCGGACTTGGGCGGAGTGCTCTTCTTCGGCTGCTGTGTCGCCGTGCTGCCGGCGGTGGCGGGCGCCGGGGTGTGGGTCTGGCCGCCGGCCGGGAGGGGGGTGGCTCGGCCGTCGGGGTCGGGCCAGCGGGGCGGGGTGGTGGCGAAGGTGGTCCGCAGGGACTGTTCGGGCGTGGGGGCGCTGTCGTGGACGGCGGTGGACAGGCCCGGCAGCGCGGCGGTGGCGGCCATCTGGTCGGCGGCGGCCTGGAGTTGGGCGGTGACGGCGGTGGCGATCTGTGCGTTGCGGCGGTCGACCTCGGCCCGGGCCGAGGTCACCCGGCCGTGGGCGGCGGTCTCCTTCTGCTGGGCCGTGTCCAGCTGCTCTTCCCGGAGTTCCTCGGTCTTCGCGTCCTCCCTCGCCCGGTCCACGGCCTTCTTGAGGTTCTCCTCCTCGTGGGCGATCCGGGCCGGCCCCACCTCGACGATGTGCTTCGCGCGTGCCAGCGCCCGCCGGTCGGTGGTGAGCCGTTCGGTGGCCTGCCGGATCGCGTCCCGGGCGGCGGTGACCGCCGGGACAGCGGCCCGCACCCTGGGGTCGTCGGCGACGTCGGCGGCGGGTTCGTCGGAACGCGGGGTGCCAGGGGCCGGAGGCGCCGGTACGGGGGCGGGAGCGGTGCTCGGCTGCCCGTTCCTGGCGGCCTGTTCGGCGGCGGCCCGGGCGGAGGCGGCGCGTTCGGTGCGCACGGTGTGCTCGGCGCTGGTCAGCCCTGCCAGGGCCGTCCGGAGGTCGTGGCGTCCGTTCGTCTCTTCCTGCACGTGGCGCTCGACCACCGACGGCAGGGTGGTCACGGTCCGCCGGGCGTCGGCGACGTCCTGCTTGAGCCGTGCGACCAGTGTCTCGGCGGCGCGCGCGGCACGGAGGGAGGTCTCCGCCGCGGCGATCGCGCGGTCATGGGCGACGTCCGCGGCCGCAGCCGCGCGCTGCGCCTCGCGGTGGGTGTCCACGGCGGTGGTGTGCGCGCGGTTGGCCTGCTGGAGGGCGGCGGTGAGGCGGTTCAGCACCTGCGGGGTGTCGGTGAGGGTGTCGGTGGCGGAGTGCAGGAGTTCCGCCTGGGCGTGGAAGGCGGTCCAATCGGTGGTGAGGTCGGGGTCGGCGGTGACGAGGGCGCCTTCCGGGGTGAACTCCCAACGGCGAATGCCCTGTTGGTCACGGGTCATCAGTTCCAGCGGCCGGTTGCCGAGCACGGCGGTGTGGGAGGCCGTGTAGAGGGCCTGGCCGAGGCGGGTGCCCTGCGGGTCGGCGCCGAGGCCCACCCAGATCTGGATGCCGTGACTGCCCGCGGGAATCGCGGAGTTGAGGCGTTCGGGCAGGGTGTGCGGGGCGGCGGTGGCCCAGTCGGGGACCAGCGCGGGCAGGTCGTGGATGTCCGGCGGGGCTTCGGCCGGGGTGATGAGACCGTGGCCGAGGAGGTCGCGTTCCTCGACGCGGAGGGTGACGGTGCCGGTGACGTGGCGGGTGCCCTCCGGTCCCTCGACGAGCAGGTGGGCATCGGTGTCGATGGCGTAACTGCGGGTGCCCCGCGCCCCGTTGGCGGGCGCGGCGGTGCTGCCGGACTTGAGCCAGTCGCGGCGGCTGCCGGTGGTGGTGCCGCCGAAGGTGGAGGGCTGGGTCTGCCGCTGGGCGAGCGGGATGCTCAGCCCGCCGATCTGGTGGTTGTCGTCGTCGCCGCTGAGGAGTTCGGTGAACCCGGTGGCCAGGGAGTGGTCGGCGCCGGCGGCGGTGCTCACCGTCTCGGTGGTGTTGTGGAGTTGGTCGAGGGTGACGTCGTCGGCGTGCGTGGAGCGGCGCGGGTTGTAGAGCGTCACCGCGATCGACGGGGCCTGCCCGGGTGCCCCCTCGAAGGGCGTGGTGCCGGGCAGCTTGCGGGTGAGGTCGGCGGCCAGCCGGGGGCGGTCGAGGGTGACCCGCCCGGCCTGGACGAGCTGGCCGAGCCGGACCGCCTGGCCCTCCACCGAGACGGAGGTGATCTGCGCGTGCCAGCCGCGACCGCCGCTCGGGGCCACGTCGTTGAGCGCCGTCTCCAGATGCGCCCAGCCGTCGAAGGAGAACGCCGGGGTCGGCCCCACCGGGTGGAACATCTGCGCGTCGGCGAGATACGGGACGGGGGTCGGGCCGGGCAGCACGGTGTTGCGCGGATCGGCGCCGGAGACGACGGACGGGGCGGTCACCGTGGCGGCCTGGGTGAGGGCGTTGGTCTCGGTGCCGGTGAACCGCAGCGTCAACCGGACGGGCACCGTGCGGGTGCGGGGATTGCCCCGGGCCAGCAGTTCGTTCATCCACCGGCGTACGTCGCCGCCCGCCTCGGCCCAGGCGATGACGCCGTTCTGGACGAGGCCGCCGAGGACGTTGGGCGGCCAGTCGGCGACCAGCGCGGAGCGGACGGACAGGACGTAGTCGTACTGGAGGCCGTCGAAGTCGGCGCCGTTGTCGGTGCGCAGCCAGAACCGGTTGTCGGCTGTGGTCGCCCGTCGGGCGGATCGGCTGGTGGCCGACTGCGGGGTGAACACGGGCGCCGCCCGGTCGGTCTTCGTGGGGTCGGGGCCCTGGTTCGGGCGGAGATAGCGGGTGGTCAGGGTGACCGGGAGCTGCCGTTGCCGTACCGAGGCGCGGGTGGTGGTGCGGCCGGCCGCGGTGTGCGACTGCCACTGTTCGAGCCCCGAGCCGGGGGTGGAGGTGCCCAGGACACCGGCCAGGTTCTGGGTCCGCCGGGGCACCGCCGTGAGGGTGACCTCGACCAGCCGCTCGCCGCCGTGGCCGTGGTGGCGGAAGTGGAAACGGGTGGTGGCCCGGCGCGGGGTGCCGTCCGGGCCGCGTCCGGGCAGCGAGCGCAGTCCTGCGGTCGAGGTGAGCTGCGCGATCCGGCCGTGCACACCGGCCTGGTGGCCGGGGTGCCCCGGGGTGAACACTCCGGGTGCCTCGGACTCCACCAGCTCCATCAGTTCACGCCTGATCTGGCCGCGCCGCTCCCGGGGGTTGACCGGTCCCAGCGGGATCGGACCGGTGGCGGGCACGGGGGCGGCGACGGGCCGGTCGTACTCGATGACCGAGAGGACACCGCCGAGGCCGAGTTCGCGGTTGCGGGTGTACGACGCCGGCAGCGGTGCGGTGGCCGGGGCGGGCGTCGGCGTCAGCCCGGTCACCGAGCCCATCCACCGTGCGTCGCGGGTGAGTTGGCCTTGTGTCATGAGGAACTGGAGGCCGTCCGGGACGTCGACCGCGAAGGTGACGGGGTCGACCGTGCCGGGTTCACCGACCCCGTTGAGCAGGGTGCGGGAGCCGGCCCGGACGGTGACCAGATAGGTGACGTCGGCGACCACCCGGTGCAGGGTGCCGCTCTCGGTCGGGGTGCGGTTGACGCCCGTGCTGGCGGCGAGCGTGTCGGCGGTGTCGGTGCGGGACACCTGGCCGAGCCGTGCGGACGGGTTGAACAGGCCCTTGTACGGCTTGCCGGCGCTCTGGCTGGTGGAGACCGAACCGTCCGACTCGGGACCGGTGTTGCCCTGCCCGGCCGCGTTCGCCGGGCCCGCGGGCCGGCTGGGCGGGTTCTGCGTGAGCACCCCGCTGCCGCCGAACTGGTGCGACTTTCCGAGGGACTTGAGCTGCTGGGCGCTGTCGGTGGCGGAGACGCCCGTCTCCAGGTACTGCCCGGTGGTGTCCAGCAGTCGGGGCCGGTGGGCGACGGCCTGGATCTCCAGGGAGTACTGGCCGTCCGCGAGGGTCCCCGGCAGGCTCAGGCCCTCCACGACGTAGGAGTTCTTGAAGATCTGGTGCCCGTTGGCGACGAGGCTGCCCGGGGTGATCGCGGCGTGCCGGGTCTCGGCGGCGCGCGTCCTGCTGTCCGTCAGCCCGCGCCCGGCGAGCGGGGAGATGCCGTCGCGGGCGGCTGCCGTTGTCGGGGTGGGTGCCGTACCGGGGGCGGTGACCGGGAGGACTGGTCCCGTGCCGGTGGCGGCCGGCGTCGGCTGTGCCTCGCGGCGGATCTGCGCGGCCGCCCGCTGGAACGCCGACTCGATGGCCGAGGCGCCGCGCACGGTGTCGATCAGGGCGTCGTCCGGTACCCGCACCAGCTCCGGGCGCGGGACGCCGTGGGCGTCGGTCGCGTCGAGCCGGGCCCGGTCGGTCGGGTTGGGCAGGCGCGGCGCTCCGTCGGCACGTGCGGCGGGGGGTGCGGGGGTCGCCGGGGGCGCGTGGGTACGGCCGGCCGGCACCGCCAGCCGCAGCGAACCGGTGACCGTCGGCGGAATGACAACGGGCGGAGCGGGGGCGGCAGTTGGCGCACCGACGACCACAGGGGGCGCCGGGGCGGCGGCCTGGTTGACGTTCCGCCCGAACCGCTCGCTGGGCTCGTCGCCGTCGCCCGCGTACAGGTCGAGGGCCAGCCGCACCGGCACCTCGAAGTCGTGGCTGTCCTGGCCGGTGGCGATGAAGAACTGGTCGTGCCCGGTGGCGCCGCCCACGGTGTCGCCGTGGGTGACCTGGTGGCCGTACTGGTAGTCGGCGCCGAAGCCGATGGACCCCCAACCGCCCAGCGGGCCGCTGACGCTGCCCATCGGTCCGAGCGCGCCGCCGTACGACTCACCGCGCTGCTCGGAGTCGCTGCCCGCCATCTGGGCCAGGCCCATGACCTGGATGCCCGGCAGGACCCGGCGGTGGGTGCCGGCGGTCGCGGTGTCACGGACGGCGGTGAGGAGCAGCCGGACCCGGCGGACGCCGGTGTCGGTGCTGTTCGGCACCTCGAAGTGCAGGGCGTGCCCGCCGTCCACCATGGCGTCGGTGGCGGCGCGCAGCCCGGTGCGGGAGCGGGCCTCGCGCAGCCGGCGCAGATTGTTGAGCTGGGCGTGCAGCCGGATCTGGTGCTCGGGCTCGATGCTCAGCGCCGCCCGCTTCAGACGCGCGCCGATCCCGGGGCCCGGGGCGGCCGGGGGCAGGAAGCCCTCACGGCGCAGCCATGTCTCGGCCTCCGCGAACATTCCGTCCGTACCGGTGACGTCGAGCGGGGCCGTGCTCAGCCCGATGGCGTCCAGCCGCTCCAACGAGTCCGGGAGTTCCCGCAGTTCGGCGGCGGAGGGCTGGTGGCCGAGGGCGTCCGCCCGGCTCAGGACCCGTAGGTCCATGCCGTGGGTGAGGGCCAGCGGGGGCGCCGCCGTCTCGGTGCCGTCCGGGCGGATCAGGGTGACCTGGTAGGTGACGCCGGAGGGTGTGAGCAGATGGCTCTGGTTGGTGCGGATGGCGTGCATCGTGCCGGCGGAACTGCTGGCGCTGTACGTGTTGGTGACGGTCGCCTGCGTCTGCCCGCGCAGTCCGAGGCTGCCGCCGATGGTGCCGGAGGCGTCCGGATGCCCCTGCCCGTGGTCGCCGGTGAGGGCGGCGGCACCGCTGCCGCTGATCCCGATGCCGCTGGTGTACTTCGAGGAGAGGTCGACCTTCGCCGTGTTGACCAGGTGGCTTTCGAGGTTGATCTTTCCCGGGGTGCTCTGCCGCTGCGGGGTGCCGACCGTGGGCACGGTGACCAGGTGCAGCATGCCGACCGCGGTGCCGGAGGCATCGGTGAGGACCGGCGAGTAGATCCCGCCGTCGATCTGCATGGGCAGGGTGCCGCGCAGCACCTGCTCGGAGAGGAAGTCCGAGACCTGCCCGGCGGCGGCCGTGTCGAGGTCGGCGTGAAACGTCCGGTGGACGTGTTCATACAGGGCCCTGGGGTCGATCACCGAGTCGACGCCGTAGAGCGGGAGATCGGCCGGACGGGCCGGTGCGGGAAGGGTGTTGGGCGCCGGGTCGGCGGTGGTGAGGTGACGCGGGAACCAGATGGTGGTGGGTCCGTGCGACTCCGCCGTGCCCCACCCGTCCGGCGCAGGCGCGGTGGTGACGGCGGGGGCGTCGACGCGCACCCGCCACTGCGTCGTGAACTCCACTGGATCCGAGGGCTCGTTGGAGCGCTGGGCCGAGGTGGTCTGGACGGCCTGGGTGACGGTGGTGGCGTCGCTCGCCTGGTTGTGGGTGACGGCCGCGGTCAGCGATCCGTCCACCGCCCGCACGGCGGTCGGCGCCGCGATCGGCCAGGAGCCGGTCCACGGCACCTGGAACGTGCGATAGGTCCCGGACGACTGACTGGAGAAGTTCTCCCGGGTCCCGAACCCGCGCCGCTCGACATGCTTGTCCGGGTCACGCGGGTCGAAACGGCCCTGCCGCAGCGAGGCCCGCGCCTCGGAAAGCGTCAACTGTACGTCGACGGTGTGATCGCGGCCGCCGACGCTCACGGTGATGCGGTGACCGCCGTTGGAGCGCAGATACGGCAGGTGGAGCGCGAGGTTCTCACGGCTCAGCGCACCCCGCACCTGCTCGCGCACCGACTCGGGCGGGTTGTCGGCGTCCAACCCGAGCGCCTCGTAGACCTGACCGCGCAGCCCGTCCATCACCTCGTCGGAGAACGGCTCCGCGTACACCAGCCCGACCGTGCCGTCCGGGAGTGCGCCGTAGGAGTTCACGTAGCTGGACGGGAGTTGGGTGGGTGCGGGGGGTGGTGCGGTGGGTGCGTTGGAGGTGGGCCAGGTGGGGGTGTCCTGGGCGGGGATGGGGGTGGTGTCGGGGTCGAGGGCGGGGGTGGTGGTGTCTTGGCTTGTGTGGTCGTGGAGTTGGGGGCCCGCGGCGGTGACGTTCTCGATGGCCGCGAGGTAGCGGTGCGGGATGTGGACGGGCGTGTTGGTGGTCGCCATCAGGCCGGTGGTGCGGACCGTGGTGCTGTGGGGGTGGTTGCGCAGCAGGAAGTCGTTGTCGCGCTGTTCGTCGGGCAGGCCGAGGTAGTGCAGAACCTCGTGGAGGAGGTCGGCGTCGGAGTGGCCCGCGTCCAGGTGGAGTTGGTCGGCGCGGGCGGGATCGGTTGTGCGGGTGAGGGTGATTGCCTCGGGGTGGGCGGGGTCCTCGATCAGGTTGAGGGTGATGTGGAGCTGGTCGCCTGAAGTAGGCAGCGCCAGGCCGGAGTTGATGTGCGTGTCCAGCAAGCGGGTGAGGCGGTCCTTGAGCTGCTGGGTCAGGGCCGGGTCGGTGGCGGTGACCGGGAGGTTGAGGGTGTAGTCGCGGATCCACTGGCCGTTGGGGGCCTGGATACGGCGGATGTGGGTGCGGATGATGGTTGTCGCGCCGCTGAGGAGGCCCGGGCCGGGCGGCTTGGACTGATCGGCGTGCGGGTCGAAGCGCTCCGTGGCGTGGACGGCGGGACGGGCATGGGGACGCAGCCCGTACCAACTCCCCTTCGACGCAGGGTCGTTGACGCGGGGCGCGGGACTGTCGTCGACGGGATCGCGGGTCGGTGCGGGACGGAACCGGCCCGAGGGCTGGAGGCTGGGGGCGTCCACCGGACCCCGGGGCGCACTCGACGGCGTGATCGTCGCCGGGGCGGTGAGGGGGCCGGCGTCGGTGGCGCTGTAGTGGTTGAGGCCCGTGTAATGGACCTCAAGGGCCCGGGCTGCGGTGGGCGAGCCGACGCGGGTCACGGTGCCGAGGCCGGTCGTCGGGTTCGGCCGCAGTACCTCCACGGCCACGTCCAGGGTGTCCGCCAGCAGCGGGAGGAACAGTTCGCCCTGGTTGCTCTCCCACGACCGGGACCAGTTCTGGACGGCGTCGAGCGCGTGGGCCAGTTCCGCGTCGGTGAACTGGGCGGTGCTGCCGGTATAGCCGTTCCCGAGCACGCGGCGGAGCTGGGCGTCGGACAGGTCGTTCAGTGCGGGCAGGCGGTCGGTGTCCCGGAGATGGGCGAACATGGCGCGGACGCCGGGGTCGTGCGGGCCGGTCACGTCGTCCTCGGTCAGCGCGTCGCTGTAGCGCGTGTCGAGGTCGTCCAGGTCGGCCGGTTCTGTCACGCCGGTGATGCCGTACTCCTGAAGGGTCTCCAGGAGCGCGGGCCGGTCCATGGTCGCGGTCCGCCGCTCGAACCACGGCGCGAGGGTCTGCCGTACCTGGCCCACGGCGTCGTGCGGCAGGGGGCGGCCGCTGCCCGCGGTGAGGAGCCGGTCCTCCGCGAGGGCGCGCAGCCGTTCGGCGGTGTCCGTCAGATGGGCATCGGTCCTGGTCGGCCGGGAGTTGGGGTGGCGCGCGGCGAACTGGGCCAGGGCGGTGCGCACTTGAGTCGGGCGGCCCAGCCAGTCATAGAGTGCGGGGTCCTCGGTACGCAGTCCGGGGATCCGGTCCCGCACGCGTTCCGGGTCGGTGCCGATGAAGGTGTAGAGCAGACACTGGCCGTCGCCGCGGGTCAGGACGGTACTGCCGCGTGGGGCTCGGACCTGGAAGTGCACGGGCTGTGGTGCTGTGCTCGCGGTTTCGGTGGCGGAATCGTCCTGGGCACGGCCCTTGCCCTTGGCCTTGTCGCCGGCCTCGTTTTGAGTGGGGGCGTCTTTGTCTGCCGGTGACTGGTCCTGGGTTTGAGTAGTGACGTGCTTGTCGGAGGTGTCGGCGTGGTCCTGGTCCGTGGTCTCGCCGCCCGGATCCCCGGACGTACTCCCGCCGTCCACACCCGAACTGCCGCCGACCTTCCCGGACTTGCCCGCGTCGTCGCCGCCCGCCGTGTCCTTGTCGCTCGGCGGCGAGGCGTCCTTCACCGGCGTGGTGACGAGGTTGTCGGAGGTGTCGGCGTGGTCCTGGTCCGTGGTCTCGCCGCCCGGACCCCCGGACGTACTCCCGCCGTCCACACCCGAACTACCGCCGACCTTCCCGGACTTGCCCGCGTCGTCGCCGCCCGCCGTGTCCTTGTCGCTCGGCGGCGAGGCGTCCTTCACCGGCGTGGTGACGAGATTGTCGGAGGTGTCGGCGTGGTCCTGGTCCGTGGTCTCGCCGCCCGGACCCCCGGACGTACTCCCGCCGTCCACACCCGAACTACCGCCGACCTTCCCGGCCTTGCCCGCGTCGTCGCCGCCCGCCGTGTCCTCGTCGCCGGGCGATGAGGTGTCCTTCACCGGGGTGGCGGGCAACACCTCCGGGGTGGTCAGTTCGGTGTCCGCGTCCGAGTGGTCGTCGCCGTCCGACCGCTCGTCCCCGGTGGTGGAGTCGTCGTCGCTCGTCGACGGGTCGTTGCCGGTGGAGGGGCCCGCCGTGCGAGGGCGACCCGAACCGGGCCAGCGCGGGGCGATGGATGCCAGTGTGGTGCGGGACGTGGGCAGCGCCGAGGGGGCGGCTGCCAGTACCGGGCCGGCCCGGCCGGGCAGTGCGGTCTCCGCCGCCGCGCGGCGGGCCGCGGCGTCGTCGCGCCGGCCGAGGGCGTTGTCGAGCGCGGCGTCGATGTCGCCGAGTCGTCGCTCCGCCCGCTCGTGGGTCTCGTGTGCGTCGTCGTGGGCCAGGGCCGCGTCCTCGGCGTGCCCGCGAGCCGTCTCGGCCTCCGAACGCCGGGTGTCGGCCGTGGCCCGGACGCCCGGGAGCTGCGCGCGCGCCTCGCTCAGGGCGGCCTCGTCGCGGGCCAGGCCGGTCCGGGTGTCCTGGAGTGTCGTACGGTTCTGCGCCAGGTTCTCCCGCACCCCGGCCAGGTCGGCGTCCAGCTTGTCGATCTCGGCGGTGGCCTCCTCGATCTGGCGGGTGAGACCGGGGTCGACGGTGGGGGCGGGGGTCGCGGCCGAGTTGGTCGTGGTGTTCGTGATTTCCGCGCTGTCCGACGTGGTCGGGCCCGGCGTGGCGGTCTCGTCCACCGTGGCGCTGTTCATGCCGACCGGGCCCGGCGCAGGAACACCCGTCGTGCCGGTCGTACCCGGCCTGACGCCCTCGTCGACCGCGGCATCGTTCCCGCCAGTCGTACCCGGCGTAGTGATCCCGTCCGCCGTAGCACTGTCCGCGCCGACCGGGCCCGGCGCAGGAACACCCGTCGTGCCGGTCGTACCCGGCGTGACGCCCTCGTCGACCGTGGCATCGTTCCCGCCAGTCGTACCCGGCGTGGTGATCCCGTCCGCCGTGGCGATGTTCGCGCCGACCGGGCCCGGCGCAGGAACACCCGTCGTGATGCCGGAGGCGGCCGCGCGGGTGGTGAGTTCCGCGAGGTGGCGGCGGGACTCCTTGGTGCGGGCGCTGAGGTCTATCTCCCGGCGCTCGCCTTCGGAGATCGCGTCGGTGAGCGGGCCGAGCGTGCGGCGGGACTCCGAGATGTCGGCGATCAGGGTGTTGACGCGGTCGGTGAGGGCGCGGAGGTTTTCGTCGGCCTGGTCCGCCTCGGTCTCGGCGGTGGTGGCGGCCGTGTCGGTGCGTTCGGCCTCGGCTGCCGCGTCCGTCAGGGCGATCGCCGCCCGGTCCAGGGCGTCCTGGGCGTCGGGCCGTAGGTCCCGCAGCCCGTGTTCGTCGATGAGTGCCCCGGTGTGGTCGGCCTCGGCGCGGTCGAACTCGGCGGCGGTGGTCTCGAAGTCCGCCCAGGCCTGGTCCAGGGTCGGATCGCCGGTGCTGCCGTCCGGGTCCGGGGGCGAGGTGAGCGTGCCGTCCGGGTCGAACGACCAGACCCGCAGCCCCTCCGGGCCCCGCGTGACCAGTTCCACCGGGTGCCCCTGTGCGCGGGCGGTCCGCGAGGCGCCGTAGAGGGCGAGGGAGAGGCGGGAGCCGTCCGGGTCGGGGCCGGTGGCCACCCAGAACTGGTGTCCGTCGTCGTCGGGGTCGACGCCCGCGGTGAGGGCTGCCGGTACGTCCCGCAGCGGTGTCGTCGCCCAGTCCCTCGGGGCGGCGCCGGTCTGGGAGGCGAGCAGTGCCGGGAGGTCGTAGACGCGGGGCACGGGGTGGGGGTCGGTGATGCCGTGGCCGAGCGCGTCGCGCTCCTCGATGCGGACCGTGGCGGTGCCGGTGACATGGCGGACGCCCTCGGGGCCGGAGACCGTGATGTGCACATCGGTCCGGACCTCGTAACTGCGGGTGCCGCGGCCCTCGGCGGGCAGGCTGGTGCTGCCGGTCTTGAGCCAGTCGCGGCGCCCGCCGGAGACACCGCTGCCGAAGTTGCTCGCGTCCACCGGCCGTTGGAGCACCGGCGGGGTCAGGCCGAGCAGGTTGCGGTCGGGATCGTCGGCGCTCAGGACGAACGGCAGCGACAGTCCCGTGGTGGTGTCGCCGCCGGAGACCGTACTGCTGCTGTCGGTGGTGATCCGCAGCCGGTCGATGGCCACGTCGCCGCCGTCGGTGACCGCCCTGGGCCGGTACAACGACACGGTCAGGGTGGGCCGTTGGCCGGGTGCGCCCTGCATCGGGTACGCGCCCGGCATCGCCGGCAGCATGCCGCCGAACTGCCGGGGCGTGTCCAGGGACACCGTGCCGGCCTGGATGAGTTCGCCGAGCCGTACCGAGGCGTGCTCGTCGGAGGTCGAGGCCGGCTGCGAACGCCATCCGCTGCCGGTGGCCGGGGCGACCTGGTCGAGGGCCGTGTAGAGCTGGTCCCAGGCGTCGAAGCCGTAGACCGGGGCGTTGCCGGTCGGGTGGAACAGTTCCGTGTCGCGCAGCGCGGACTGTCCGTTGTACGGCAGCCGGGGGTCCGTCCGGGACAACGAGGGTGGGACCGGGGGCAGTTCGGCGGGGGGCGGGTCCGTCTCGCTGCCGGTGAAGCGCAGGCTGACGAGGGCGGGTACCCGTGCCTGGCCGCCGAGTTCACCGGCGAGGGTGCGGCTCAGCCAGGAGCGGGTGGGGGCGTCGGCGTCGTTCCAGGCGATGACCCCGCGCTGCACCATGGCGCCCACCACGTTCGGCGGCCAGTCCGCGACCGGGGTGGAGCGGACCGTGGCGACCAACTCGTAGTCCAGGCCGTCGAAGTCGGCGGCGCTGTCGGTGCGCAGCCAGAACCGGTCCTCGGCCGTGCGCCCCCGCCGGTCGGCCTTGCTGGACGCGGAGACGAGGTTGACGGAGGGGCCGGTGCGGTCGGTGCGGTCGTCGGTGTGGGGGCGGCTGAAGCGGGCCACCGGGTTGAGGGTGAGACGGTGCTGCCGGCCCGTCGCGTTGGTGGTCGAACTGCCCGCCGCCGTGTGTGAACCCCATTGCTCGATACCGGACTTGTCGCTCGGCACCGCGGTGCCCCGCACCGCGCCCCGGCTCGCAGGGGTGGTCGTGGGGCGGGCCGAGAACGTCACCTCGACCAGGGCCGCCCCGCCGAAGCGGTGGTGGCGGAAACTGAACCGGTTCTGTCCCCCGCCGCGCCCGATCAGCGCCCGCCTGCCGGCGACGCCCGTGTTGTCGGCGACGAGCGCGGCGACACCGGGCAGATAGGAGGCGTGGCCCGGGGTGGTGACACCGGGGGCGTACCGGTCCAGCAACTGCCGTACCTCGGCGTGGAATCGACCGCGGGTCTCGATCTGCTGCGTACCGGAGCCGGTGTCGGAGTGAGTGTCGGAACCGGTGGTGAGGCCCGTCCGGGAGCCGGTTCCGAGGCCGGTGAGTTCGGTGACCGAGTTGACCGCGGCCAGGCCGAGGGTGCCGTCCCGGACATACCGGCTGGGCAGCGGCGGGCTCTCCAGGCCGGTCGTCGACGGGTCGTCGGGCCGGTTGGTCACGGCACCCATCCACCGTCCCTCACGCCGGAGTTGACTCTCCGTCATCAGGAACTGGAGCCCGCGCGGTACGTCCACGGCGAGCGTGACGGTCTCGGCGGGACCGAGCCCGAGGGAGTTGGCGAGCACGTTGCGGCGGCCGGACCGTACGGTGATCAGGTAGGTGACGTCGGCCGTGATCCGGTGCTGGAGACCCGACTGGGTGGGCACCCGGTTGGTGGCGGTGATGGCGGTGAGGGTGTCGGACTTGTCGCTCTTGCGGTCGTGCTGGTAGCGCCCGGACGGGTTGAAGCGGGACGGCGTGGGTGCCGGGGTGGCGGCGGGCTCGTCCGGGGTCGTCGAAGCCGGGGGGTTGTTCTGGACCGCCGAGCCGCCCAGGCCGAACTGGTGTGTCTTGCCCAGGCCCTTGAGCTGTTGCGCCGAGTCGGCGACGGAGATGCCGGTCTCCAGGTACTGGTTCACGCTGTGGGTCAGTTCGGGCGAGTGGGCGACGGCCTGGATCTCGATCGCGAGGTGCTGGTCGGCGCCGAGGCCGGGCAGCGTCAGTCCCTCGATCACGTGGGTACCGCCGAAGATCTGGTGCCCGCGCCCGACCAGCGAACCGGGCGAGAGCGCGGTGGTACGGGCCTCGGCGCTCACGGTGGTGGTGTCGGCGGCCGGGCTGCCGACCAGCGAGCTGCTGAGGAACCCGGTTACTCCGCCCACCAGTTGAGAGATCCGCCCGGGAGGGGCGGTCGTGGCGTCGTCGGCGGTGTCGGTCGCGGTGTCGGCATCCGTGTCCGTGTCCGCTTCGGTGTTGGTGTCGGTGTTGGTGTCGGCCCCGACACCCGTGACGATCCGGCGGAAGGCGTCCTGGAGGGCGGCCGAACCGCGCACCACATCGATCAGGGCGTCGTCCGGGACACGGACTACGTCCGGGTGCGGCTCGCCGGTCGCCGGGTCCGTCATGGCCAGCCGTTCCGTGTCCAGCGGCGCGACCTGCCGCACGGTGTACGGCTCGCCGGCGGGCGCGGGCTCCTCGTCGGCCAGGGTCCGTTCGTGCGGAACGGCGAGCCGGACCGTGCCCGGCACACCCCTCGGGCCGATGTCCGGCGGACCGGCCTCCAGGTCGCCCTCGGCGCGGTGCACGGGCTCCGGCTCGCCGAACCGGACCCGCGGCTCCTGGCCCGCGCCCTCGTACAGGTCGAGGGTGAGGCGGACCGGCACCCCGAACTCCTCGGTGGACTGGCCGGTGCCGATGAAGAACTGGTCGTGGCCGATCGTGGTGGCGGTGGTGTTGCCGAGCGTGGCCTGGCCGACGTACTGGTAGTCACCGGTGCCGGTCAGGGTCCACGCGCCGTGCGTTACGGGCCCGTTGACCCCGCCGCCGAACCCGGCGCCCAGGCCGTAGGTGTTGCCGAGCCGACCGGTGCCGCCGCCCGCCGCCTGTGCCAGGCCCATGACCTGGATGTCGGGCAGCACCCTGAGGTGCTCGACCGGCCGGTCCGAGTCCCGTTGCGCACCAAGTTCCAGCCGCACCCGGCGCCGCCCGGTCACCGCGGGGACCTCCAGGAACAGCGAGTGACCGCCGTCCGCCATGGAGTCGGTCGCGGCCCGCAGCCCGAGCTGTGAGCGCAGCTCGTGCAGTCGCCGCAGATTGTTCAACTGGGCCTGCACCAGCGTCTCGTCGGGCAGCCGACCCCGGTGCGGGGCGTCCGCGGGTGGGGGCAGGAAGCCGTGGTCCCGCAGCCAGTTCTCGGCCTCCGTGAAGAGCGGGTCGGCGCCGTCCACCCCGAGCGGTGCGGTGGACTGGCCGATGGTCTCCAGCGTCGCCAACTCGTGGGGCAGCGCCCGGACTTCGTCCTCGGCCGGTGCGTGGCCGCGCGCGTCCCCGGCGCTGAGCACCCGCAGGTCGAGCCCGTGCTCCCAGGTCCCCGGGGCGTAGGTCTCGGTGCTGCCGTCGGGCCGGGTCAGGGTGAGGGTGTAGGTGACGTCCGCCTCGGTCAGCAGATGGCTGCGGTTGGTGCGGACCGCGTGCATGGTGCCCGCGGTGGAACTGGTGCCAAACACGTTCTGCGCCGCGAGGGACGCGCTCCCCCGGCCGGCGACCGTGCCACCGACGGTGTCGGAGGCGTCCGGGTGCCCCTGCCGCCAGTCGTGGGTGAGGACCGGCCCGGCACTGCCGGTGAGGGTCACCCCGCTGTTGAACGCGGTGTTCTGGTCGTTCTTCACCGAGTTGACGAGATGGCTCTCCAGATTGATCTTCTTGTCGATGCTCTTGGCCACCGGGGTGGTCGGGGTCACGGCTGCGTCCAACCGCATGATGCCGACCGCCCGGCCGTGCGCGTCGGTGAGCACCGGCGAGTACAGCCCGCCGTCCCGCTGCATCGGCAGCGTGCCGCGCAGCACCGGCTCGGCGAGGAAGTCGGCGAGTTGGGCCGACGCGGTGGCGTCCAGATCGGCGTGGAAGTGCCGCGCGGCACCCTCGTAGAGCCGGCGCGGGTTCAGCACCGAGTCCACCCCGTAGACCGGCAGGTCGTCGAGATCGGCGGGGTCGGGCAGTCCCTGGCCGGGCTCGGCGTCGGCGTCCACGAGATGCTGCGGGAACCAGACGGTGACCGGCCCGTGCTGCTGAGTGGGCTGCCAGTCGTGCGCCGGATCTGGGGTGGCGGTGACAACTGCCGTGTCGCCTACGTCCGTTGGCTCGACGACGTCTACGTCCGTGCCGGCGGCCGGTGTGACCGCCCGGTCCGGGTCCGGTGCGTCCAGGCGTATCTGCCAGTCGCCGGTGAAGTCGTAGGCGCGGGAGGGCTCGTTGCTGCGCTGGGCGCTCGTGGTCTGCACGACCTGGGTGACGGTGGTCGAGCCGTCCGCCTGGTTGTGGACGAGGGTCGCGCCCAGCGCGAAGTCCACCCCGCGGAACGGGCCCGCCGCCGCGATCGGCATCGAAAACGTCCACGGCACCGGAAGCGTCGAGAACGTGCCGGACGGCTGCGCGGAGACGATCTCCCGGGTGCCCTGCCCGCGCCGCTCCACATGCTTGTCGGGGTCGCTCGTGTCGAGCCCGCCCTGCCGTGCGGAGGGCCTTGCGTGGTCGAGCGTCAGTCGTACGTCCACCTGCCGGTCGGCGCCGTCGACGTGCAGGGTGATCCGGTGACCGCCGCGGCTGCGCAGATACGGCAGATTCAGCGCCATCTGCTCCGCGGAGAGCACGTCCCGCAGTTGCGCGTGCACCGGGTCGCCCGGGCGCGGGGCGGGGCGGCCCAGCGCGGCGAGCACCTGCCGGTGGACGCCCTCGACCACGTCCGCCGGGAACGGCTCGACGTGCACCAGACCGACCTGGCCGTCGTGCCGCCGCCCGTAGCCGCCGAGGTAGGAGGTACGGGGTCCGCCGTCGTGCTCCGACTCGGGCGGCGGAGAGGTGTGGCCCTCCAGGGAGGCCGGGTCGGTGTGTGGAAGGGGCGTGGGCGGGGCGGGCGGGTCCGCGCCGGGTCCCGCCGGGCCGGCACCCCGGTGGGCGACCGCCGGAGTGTCGGCGATGGCACCGATCAGGTCGAGATGATGGGGCCTCAGACCGCCGGGGACGTACGGCGGGTCGGTCGACTCCGTCGGGGGCGCGGACCGCGTGGGGTCGCCCATCAGACTGGCGGTGCCGCTCCGGTGCGGGGCGGCCGGGTCGAGGCCGCTCTCGTCCCGCAGACCGAGTTGGTGGCCGACCTCGTGGGCCAGGTCGGAGTCGGAGATGTCGGTCGGCCATGAGTGATGGGTGGTGCGGATTCCGTCCGCCGGGTCAGTGAGGGTGACGTCGAGGTGGGGCGTCTCGCCGGGGGCGGCGGGCACGACGGTGACGTGCAGCAGGCTTCCGTCCCGCAGCCGGTGCCCCGGGGTGTTGAAGACCCGCCGCACACCGTCGGCCAGACGCTGGTGCACTCCGTCGGCCTGCGGTCCGAGGTGCGGGCTGCCGGTGAGCCGGTAGGTGACGGTGAGATCGGTGACCGGCACCCCGTCATGCGTGAACCGCCGCACGGCGAACCCGGCCCGCACGACGTACTGCGTAGGCCTGCCGTCCACCCCGACCGGCCGGGACACCGGGTCCACCCAGGTCGTACTGCGCTCCGAGGGCGCGGCCCCATCCCGTGCGTCCTGGTAACTGCCGGGTTCTGGGGTGGGGTTGGGGGTGAGGGAGGGGGTGAGTACGACGGGTTCCGGTGCAGGAGTGGGGATGCCGGCGTTCGTGTCCGGTGCCGAACTGGTCGTAGGAGGCGCGCTGTTGCTGGTGGTGGTGAGCGGGGTCGGGAGATCGGTGTCCGTACTGCCGGAGCTGTCCGGCGTGGCCACGCGGGCGGGCTCGGGGTGGGAGGTGGCGTTGCGCTCCGTGCCCGTGGTGTCGGTGTCACTGTTGTCGGACGCCGTGTCCTCCGGGCGCCCGTGTGTCGTCGTGGTGGTACGCGGGTTCCCGCTGGTGGTCGACGGTGTGCCAGATGCCGGATTGCCCGAGGTCGTCCCGTTCGGGGTGGGGGTGCCGGAGACGGTGGTGTCGGGGCCGCTCGTCACCGGAACGTTCGGCGCAGGCGCCGGAGCGGCTGCCTCCGGCGTGCTGTTCGACTGGTCACTCCCCTGCGGCGATTCCTCCGTGCCCTGCGGGCTGTCAGCCTCGGAATTGTGCGACTGCTGCTGAACCGTACGGACCGGCGCCGGCGTGCTGTTCTGGCTCCCACCGGCATTCGAAGGCGAGCCGGAACCCGGCGCCGAGTTCACCGTGGTCGTCCCGCTCGGAGTCGGAGTACCGGAGACCGTGGTACCAGGCCCGCTCGACACCGGAACGTTCGGCGAAGGCGCCGGAGCCGCAGCGTCCGGCGTGCTGTTCGACTGTTCGCTCCCCTGCGCCGATTCCTCCGTGTCCTGCGGGCCGCCGGAATCGGCGCTGTGCGACTGCTGCTGAACCGTACGGACCGGCGCCGACGTGCTGTTCGGGCTCCCACCGGCATTCGAGGGCGAGCTAGAACCCGGCGCCGGGCTCCCCGTCGTCGTCCCGCTCGGAGTGGGGGTACCGGAGACCGTAGTGTCCGGCCCGCTCGACACCGGAACATTCGGCGAAGGCGCCGGAGCCGCCGCGTCCGGGGTGTCGCTCCACTGGTCGCTCCCCTGTCCCGACTCCTCCTGGCCGGTACGGGTCGTGTCCGAGGGCGTGCCGGAACCCCGCGTCGGGCTGCCCGTCGTAGTCCCGGTACCGGTGTTGCTCTGGAGGTCTCCCCCGTCGATCTTCACCGGGTCGACGTGGGTGTCGGTGAGGTCCGTGTCGAGGTCGGTCGACTGGGTCGGTGGTGTGTTGGTGTTCGTGGACGTGCGGTTGGGGGTGGGCGTTGTTGAGGAACTGCCGTTGTTCGGAGCCGTGTTGACGGATTGAGGACCCGAAGAGGGCGTATCCGACGGGTCGTTCGCCCCGGACCCGTGCTCCTCCGGGATGTCCGACGTGCCCAGGGTGTTCACCGGCGGCGGGGTGTTGAAGTTGAACTTGTTGCCCAACGCGCCCGCGCCCTGGCCCAGATGACGTTCGCTCACCGAGCTGAGGCCGCTGCCGAGGAAGGTGTTCAGGGGGTCGATGGGGAAGCCGAAGATGGACGCCGTGGCGATTTCGCCGAGGGTCTCCGCGCCGCCCTCGGTAATGAAGTGCTCGAAGTCCTCGCCGAGTTCGTGCTTCACCTTGTCGCCCAGGCTCGTCGTCTTCGGCGTGGGCGTGGGCGTCGGAGTGGGGGTGGTCTTCGGCGTCGGCGTTGGGGTCGGCTTCGGGTTCGGCTTGTTGTGGAGGTCCGGGGTGTCGAACTTGTTGTTGAACTTCGTGCTGTTGCCGCTGATGTCCTTGAACGGGTTGTGCGTGTCGAAGATGTTCTTGAACTTGTTCTTCAGGCCCTTGCCGAGGTCGGACAGCAGACCGTGGAACAGGCCGGTGAACGCGCCGAAGACACCGTCCTGGACGATCTGCGACCAGTCGAACCCGTTCGGACGGCGGCCCTTGGGCGCGCCCAGCATCATGGCCAGCCGTACCGCGAAGGTGGTGAACGCCTCCTCGATCGCCTCGGTGAGGCTGGGCATCAGGTGCGTCTTCTTCATCAGCCATTCGAGCAGCGTGAGAATGGCGACCCGGCTGCGGGCCTTCGCCACCGCGGCCTGGCTGGAGGCGGAACCCCCGGTGAAGGCGGACAGCACCGCGATGATCATCAGCTCGATGAGCAGCCGGATCAGCTCGGCGATGATCTGCCACTTGGACTCCATGATGTCCATGGAGGACTTGGTGCGGGACTGTCCGATGCTGTCGAGCTGGTCGGCGAAGTCCTTCAGGTAGTTGACCCCGCCGCTGTCGAGGAACATGTGCATCGCCCGCACATAGTTGTTCCCGACCTGCGGCGGCAGCGCACGCCCCACCCCACCGGCGGTCTGCTCGATCAGGTCCGAGAGATCGCGGACACGCCGACCGAGCCGCTCGTACGGCTTGCCGTTGGCGTAGGCCATGTCCTCGTCGGCCTGGAGCAGTTTCTCGCCGATGAGCACGAACAACAGGTTGTTCAGCTGGGGCGACGCTTGGATGGTCATCAGGGGTGGTCCGGTACGTCAGTGCTTTCCGCCGTGCGAACCACCGTCGGTGTCGCCCGTGTTGACGCTGGAGTCGTGGATGGCGTCGAGTACACCGCTCTGGGTGCCGAGCACGCTCTTGAGGTTGGCGAGCGTGCCGTCGCCGACACCGACGATCGCCTCGGAGAGGGATGTGCCGGTCTTCACCGAGCCCTCCCGCTGCTGCTTCTCCTGCGGCAGCATCTGTTTGGCGTAACTGTCGTCGTGCCCGGGCCACTTGGAGGTGGCCGACACATCGGTGATGAACTCGTTGATCATGTCCGTGGCCAGCCGGCTGATCTGGTCGATCTGCCGGGTGCCGGCGATGAGCGCCGGGGGGCTCGCGAAGTAGGCGTTCTCCGACATCGTGTCCTCAGTCCTCCGGGTCTTCGTTGATCTCGTCGCGGAGCCGGCCGGCTCCGCGCCGTCGGCCGCCCTTGGGGCCTTCCAGCACACCGGGCCCGAAGATCTTGTTCCAGTCCACGTCGAAGCCGGTGATCTCGGGTGCCTCGGGGTTCGCCCTGGTGAAGGGCTCGAAGGTCGCCATGACGTGCCGGGCCATCCGGGCCCGTGCCTCCTGTACCGCCTCCAGCACGCTCGCGGAGAGCTGACCCGCGGGCATCGTGCGGTACTTGTCGTCCAGGAAGGTCAGCGCGGTCAGGTCGCCCTGCGCGGTCACGGTCACCTCGACCGCGCGGTCCGCCGAGCGTACGGTGCTCTCCGCGTGGGCGAGTTCGCTCTCCGCGCGGGCCACCGCGGCCTCGGTGGCCTCCAGTTCGGCCATCGCCTTGGCGAGCCGCTGCTCGATCGACTCGCTGCTCATCGGCCGATCACCGCCGGCGAACCGCCCTCGTCCGTGCCCCAGACGTCCTCGTCCTCGGTGAGCCATGCGTCCCGGGCCCGGTCGCCGCTCTCCGTGGAACGGCCGTTCTGGCCTGCGCCGTTGCCGTTGCCGGGCCCGCCCACCGGGTACGGGGCGCTGGACGTGGTGGGCCGGGTGTAGACGACGTCCTCGTCCTCGTCCACGGACGACGTCCGGCCCGTACGGCCGCGCCGCGTGGCGCCGTTAGCCGGATCGGTGAGTACGGCGCGGGTGCGCTCGCTGTTGCCGCCCTGTCCGCCGCCGGCGCCGCCCATTCCGCCGCCCATGCCTCCCATGCCGCCCATCCCCATGGGGTTGAGCGGGGTGCCGCTGGACGCGCTCTGGGTGTCGGCGGAGGCGGCGAGGGTGCTTCCGTCGAGGGCGTCGGAGCGCAGCGCACCGCCGGTGTAGGGGGTGCTGTCGTAGTCGTCGTAGCCGCTGTCGAGGCCGGAGTCCAGGCCGCCCGAGGTGTTCAGTCCACCGGTGCCGCTCAGCCCGTCGCTGTTGAGCCCGCTCGTGTTCAGGCCACTCGTGTCAACGCCGTTGCCGTTGAGTCCACTTGTGTCGATGCCGCTCGTGTCGATGCCGTTGCCGTTGAGGCCGCTGGTGTCGATCGAGGACGAGGGCAGGTCGGTGCCGTTGATGTCGGTGGTGGTCGTGTGGCCCGACGGGTCGGTGGTGCTGAGCTGTCCCGTGTCCGGGTTGAGGTTCTGCGTGGAACCGTCCGGGAAGTGCGTGGTGAGGGTGCCGTCGCTGTTGAGCGTGGTGGTCGAGCCGTCCGGGTTGGTGAAGGTGTCACCCGGGTTGAGGTGTGAGGTGGTGACGTTGCCGGAAGGGTCGGTGACCGAGATCTGACCGGTGTCCGGGTTGAGGGTCTCGGTGGAGCCGTCCGCGAAGTGGGTGGTCACCGAGCCGTCGGGGTTGATCTGGCCGGTCGAGCCGTCCGGGGTGGTGAAGGAGCCGTCAGTCGGGTTGAGCGTCGACGTGCTCACCGTGCCGTCCGGGTTGACGGTGCTGACCTGCCCGGTGGTGGGGTCGAGGGTCTGGCTCGTGCCGTCGGGGAACTTCGTGGTGAGGGTGCCGTCGTCGTTGAGGGTGGTGGTCGAGCCGTCCGGGTTGGTGATGGTGCTGCCCGGGTTGAGCTGGGAGACCGAGGTGGTGCCGTCCGGGTTGGTGGTGGTGACCAGGCCGGTCGACGGGTCGATGGTCTGCTGGGAGCCGTCCGGGAAGGTCGTGGTGAGGCTGCCGTCGCCGTTGAGCTGAGTGCTGCTCCCGGTCGGGGAGTTGAGCGAGGTCGAGCTGTTCTCGTCGGTGTTGTTGGGGTTCAGGAGCGACGGGGTGAGGGCGCCGTTCAGCGCGGAGTTGACGAGGCTGCTGGGGTCGTTGGACGAGCCGTCGCCGTTCAACAGGCTGTCGCTGTTGAGGTTGTTGAGGTCGTCGAGCCCGCTGCCGACGTTGTTCAGGCTGTTGCCGAGGTCGTCGTTGAGGTTGTTGAGGCTCGAATTCAGGTCGTTGCCGATGTTGTCGAGGTTGTTCCCGAGGCCGTCGTTCAGGTTGTTCAGGCTGTCGTTGAGACCGTCGTTCAGGTTGTTGAAGTTGTTGCCCAGGTTGTTGAGGTTGTCGTTCAGGTTGTTGCCGAGGTTATTGAGGTTGTCGTTCAGGTTGTCGTTGAGATTGTTGAAGTTGTTGCCGAGGTCGTTCAGGTTGTTGTTGAGGTTGTTCAGGTCGTTGTTGAGGTTCTCGTTGTTCTTGTTCGCCTCGTCCTCGGCGATCTCGGCGTCCTCCTTCTGGAGGACCTCGGCGAGCGTCTCGGAGTTCTTGTTCTTGACCTCGTCGTCGAAGGCGTCCTGCACGTCCGCCCAGGCGTTCTTCACCGCGCTGAGCGCGTCGATGGACGGCTGCTTGAGCTTGCTGTCCGCGTGGTCCGACCAGCTCTTGACGGCGGCGTCGGCGACCTTCTGCCAGGTGGTGTGCTGGGTGAGGTCGCCGTAGTCGGGGACGTTCTGCTTGAAGTTGGCGTCCGTGGAGTAGGAGGTGTAGGTGCCACCGCCGTACTCGCTGTAGGTGGACTGCGTCGACGACAGCACGTGGTTGATGTTGTTGTTGATGACCCACTGACTGATGTCGTCGAGGATCTTCTTCACGTGGTAGTGCGGGTCGTGCTGGCCGTCCGAGGCCCAGTCGGTCCACGCGGTCTGGAGGGCGGTGACCGCGTCCTTCAGGGCCAGTTGGGCCGCGGCCAGCGCGTCGCTCAGCTTCGACTTCGGGACGTAGCCGCCCAGCGTGCTGTTGGTCGCCGTGTAGTCGCTGCCGCCCAACTGGGAGACGTATCCGTTGTAGTTGGTCTTCAGCTCGTCCAGCAGATGCCAGAACAGGCTGGCCGCCTTGCCCTTCCAGGCCGCCTGGTCCTCGCCGAGCGAGGTCATCCACTGGTTCACGATGTCCGAGTGGTCCTTGAAGAACTGCACCACCCGGTCGAAGGACTGCCCGGTGTTCTCGAAGGAGAGCATGTCGACGGCGTTGTCGTCGATGACCGACAGCCCGCTGTAGGAGAAGCCCTGTGTGGAGTAGGGCGACGACAGCAGGTGGTCGAGGACCAGCTTGCTGCCCGAGATGTACTGCGCCATCGGCCCCGAGTCCCACTGGACGTGCGAGTACGAGCCCTCGAACGCGCCGCCGCCCGTGACCTCCCCGCCGCTCCACAGCGTGGCCCGGCCGTTCCCGTCGACGGTGACGCCGATCATCACGATCCGGGCCTTCTTCATGCTCACGCTGTCGTGCGCGCCGTCCCCGCCGGCGTCGTAGAAGGCCAGGTCGTAGTCCTCGCCCTTGTTGACCTGCCAGCCGCCGATCGCCGAGTAGTCGGCCGCGGTCACCGACCGCATGTCGATGCCCTGGATGTCCATCCGGAACAGCTTGAGGTCGGAGAAGTCGTCGCTGTTCGAGCTGCTGAGCTTGTCGAACAGGGTGGACCGGGGCGGGATCGTGTAGCCGGTGAAGTCGGTGACGGCCTGGGCGAAGTAGTCGTCCGGGTCGTAGCTGGGGGTTCCGGAGGTGCTGGTGCTGTCGGCCATGGGGCGGAACTCCGCTGCGGAGGAGGAGGGGGCGGGGGCTCGGCAGGGGCCGGCGGGAGCGGATGGGCCGCGCGCCGGGCCGGCCTCAGGAGCCTTGGGAGTCGGAGCCGCTCATGTCGCCGTCGACGGTGTCGAAGATGTCCATCAGCTTCTCGCCGTCGATCGACGCGAGACTGTCGCCCTGGGTCTTGAGCAGGGTGGTGATGGTCTCGTCCAGGGCATCGTCGATGTCGTCGAAGAGGGTCTTCTGACCGGTGAGGATCTTGTCCAGCGCGCTCGCCTGGGTCTTGAGCGCCTCCACGAGCGTCGAGCCGCCGACCGGGTCCTTGCTGTCGCCGCCGTTCATCAGACCGATCCGCAGGATCTTGGCAAGGCCCGCGGCCGAGCCGTCGCCGGTCTCCGCGACCAGGTTCTTCAGGGAGCGGACGCCCGCGTTGTCCTTGCGGATGGCCAGCAGATCGCTGATGAAGTCGGCGACGTCGGTGTTCTTGAAGTTCTTCAGCGCGGTCGAGTCGAGATGGGTCAGGTCTGCCATGGGTGCCTCCGCGGGCGGGACGCGCCGGCTCCGGCGTACGGCGCGGCGACGGAACGGGAAGGTGCCTCGACCGCACCGACCTCGACAAGGGCGGTCGGTGCGGTGGGGCCGGCCGGGTCAGCGGCCGATGGTGACCTCGGACCACATCTGGCTGAGGGAGTTCTCGCTGTACTTGTAGCTGTTGGAGATCTCGTTCAGGAGCTGGGAGTGCGAGGTGAGCAGCAGCTCCATGTTCTGCACCGCGCCGTCCCAGGCCGCCTGCTTCTGGCGGTAGGTGTCGGCGTCGTTTCCGTACCAGGTCTTGGACAGCTCGCCGAGTTCCTGCTCAAGGCTGGAGAGCGTCTGCGCGATCGCCTTGGTCTGCGCGACCATGTCGTCCGCGGCGTTCGACATGTGGTTGTAGCTGACGTAGATGACACCGTCGGACAGGTTGTCTGCCACAGCTTGCCTCTCTTACGCGATGGGGGGATCGAGCGGGACCGCGAGGTCAGCCGGCGAGCTGGTCGAAGGCCGACTGCGCCGCGTTGTACGCCTGGTTGATGGAGTCGTTCGAGGAACCCTGGGTCTTGTTGTGTTCCACGAGGCTCTGGTTCAGCCGGTCGATGACGTCTTCGAGGTTCTTGAGGATGACGTTGCACTGGCCGTCCCACTGCGCGAGGAGCTGGCCGTACTGGCCGCCGTCGCTGCCCTGGTAGCCGCTGCCCAGGGTGGAACGGGTGCTGTCGACATCCTGACGGATCTTCACAATGCCGCTGAAAGCGCTCTCCAGGGCCTGGATTCCGTTCCGGGTCGAACCTTCGCTTGACTGCTGGCCATCTCCAGCCATCGTCCCACCTTTCGTAAGTCGATCTGTCGTACGGATACAACTGAGCCTAGATTGAGGGAAGTTGCGCTGGCAACGAACTGAGGAAGATATGAGGTTGCCATCAGGTTCCGATCAACGCCTTTTACTGGTAAGCAACTTGACCGGAACACGAGCCTCCGTGGATTCCGGTTCTGGACCTGTTGCTGATTGGCGTGAACACGATCTCCAACGGCGTGAATCAGTCAGTTCCCCCCGGCTGACACCGAGTTCGAGACCGACCCCGCCCCCGCGGCCGACGCGCCCGCCGGAACCTGTCCGGCGATGGCGGGCAGGCCCGCGCCGGGCCCTCCGCCCGTGCCACCGGCGCTCGTGCCGCCGCACTGTGTCGACGTGCCCGGGGTGCCCCCGGCTGTCGAGTCGGAGGCCGCGGCCTGGGGGCTCAGGGTCGGGCCGGTGGGGAGCATGGAGAGGAGGGTGGAGGGGACGCGTACCGGTGTCGTGTCGTCGTAGCCGAGGGCGGCGAGGGCGTTCGCGTCCGGGATGCGGTACTTCACTCCGTCGTCGCCGACCAGGAACGTGGTGTCGCCGACTGTGCCCCCGGCCGCGCCCAAGGCACGGACCAGTGTGCCGTGGCCAGGTCGTGTCACCACCCGGTCCACCGCCACGCACGCGGCGGTCAGCGCGGTCGTGTCGGGCTGTGCGGCCGGGGACAGCTCGGAGTCCGCCACCCGTACCGAGGTCACCCGCACCTGCCCGTCGGCCGGGTCGACCTGGGCGCACACCGACTCGCCCGACCCGGGAGCGAACGCGCTCGGCGGGCTGTCCGGCAGCCCGGCCACCGACGGGTCCGTCCCGGCCGTGCCCGGCGCCTGGTGGGCCCGCAGGTCGGAGACGTCGATCGTGAGGACCGACGGAGATCCCCCGTCGTAGGCCTCCTTGCGGGTGTCCGGGTCGCCGAGGAGCAGCGCCGACTGAGTGTCCGTCACGGGGTGCAGGCCATCCTTCTGGAGGACGTACTCCTGGTTCCCGGAGCCCGCCACCACGCGGAACACCTGCCCGATCCGGGTGGCCCTGCCGCCCAGTTCCGGACCCGCCGTCCCCCGCCCCTCGACCTTCGGGGTGGCCAGCTCGGGGCCGGTCACCAGGGCGTCCAGGAAGGCCGCCGACACCGGGCGGGGCGTCACCGGCGCGTAGCCGAGGGACTCCGCCGCGCCCGAGACCTTGTCCAGTTCCAGCCGGCTGCCCTGCCACACCAGATACGTGCGCTTGTCGGGGCCCCGCACCACCAGCGCCGACTTCACGCCGACCGCGTCCGTCGCCACCGGTGCGCCCGGCACCAGGGTCGTCTCCCGGCCGGAGCCGGTCGAGCACACCTGCCACGGCGAGGTCTCCAACTCACCCGGCGCCGGTACGGAGTCGGGGGCCCCGGTGATCCCGACCGGCTTGCCGACCGGGGTACCGGCCAGGGACTTCGAGCCGACCGAGGTGGTCGTCAGGTCGGAGCCGCCGATCAGCACGGCCGAGGCGTAGTTGCGCACCGGGCGCAGCCGGCCCTCGCTGTACAGATAGCGGGCGCCGGTGTCCTTGTTGACGATCAGGGTGTCGCCGCTGCGCCATGCGTCGTTGCCGCCCGGTCTGATCAGCCCGTACACCAGCGCCCCGGCGCAGATCAGCACCCCGAAGATCACGCCGACCAGCGCGCCACGGCTGGTACGGCCCAGCGGGCTCTCCGGTGCGTCCGGGTCGGCCAGCAGCATGCCCGAGGTCAGGCGGCCCATCATGAACGTGTGCGCTTGCACCTGGTCGCGCTTCGACCGCACGCTTTCCTCCCGGCTGGGTCGTTCTGGTTGGTGTTCGGGGCCCTCGCGGGCGGGTCAGCCCGTGATGCCGCGAAGGGTGCCGAAGACACCCAGGAGCCAGAGCGTCAGCGGGAGCAGGGCGATCGCCAACAGGGAGTGCAGCAGTTCCGCGGCCCGGCCCCAGTACGGCACCATGCGCCGTCCCGGTACGGTCCACACCGCCACCGTGAGGACCGCCGCCACCGCCAGCAGGCCCGCCACCAGGAGCGCCCGCTCGGAACCGGAGAGCCGTAGCCCCCAGCCGAATGCGAGCAGCAGCAGACCCCACGCACCCGGCAGCACCAGGACCAGCCGCTGGGCCGTGTTCACCAGACCCCGGCCGTGCAGGAGCAGCAGCAGGGACAGGACCAGGGCGCACAGCACCGCGGGGAGGCTCGGGCGGCGGGCCAGGGCCACCAGGCAGGCCGAGGCGAGCACGCCCGTCGCGCCGTAGAGCGCGGTCATCCACTCGCCGGCGAGTTCGGTGCGCACGGCGACGTCGTTGCCCCGGTAGGGCTCGATGCCCTCCTGCAACTGCTGTGCGTTGGTGGGCAACGCGGGCATCCGCATCCCGGCGAACTTGAACGACAGCGCGGGCACCAGCCCGCCCAGCAGCACCGTCAGCGCCGCGACGACACCGGCCGCGGCCGCCACGCGTACGTCGAACACCGTCATCAGCACACCACCCACCGCCGTGGCGAGCGCCACCAGCGCCGACGCGAGGAACAGTGGCGTACGCGCCGCGGAGGCCGCCAGCGCCAGCACCGCGCCGCCCGCCCAGGCCGCCGCCGCCCCCAACAGCCGTGCCCCCAGCACCTGGTGGGCCTGCGGACCGCTCAGCTCACCGCCCGGCACCAGCCAGCCCGCGAGCGCGAGGGCGGGGGAGGCGAGCAGGCCCAGGACCGTGCCGGTGACGGGGTCGTCCACGGCCCGGCTCGCCGAGGCCGCACCGGCCAGGAGCAGCAGCCCGGCGCCTACGGCGGTGGCCGCGCGCAGTGACGCCGGGGCGCCCGGCAGGGCCAGCAGGACCAGTCCGGCCAGCACCGCCACCGCGAGCAGACCGCGCAGCAGCCGTCGCGCCGCCTCCGGGCTCCAGCCGTGCAGCCGGTCCCGGGTCACCGCGGCGATACCGTCCACCAGGTCGTCGAGCCGCACCTCGGGCAACGCCTCGGTGCGCGGGCGCAGATGGAGCGCCTCGCCGTCGGTCAGTCCGAGCGAGGCGAGGGTCGCCTCCTCGTCGAGGGGCCGTCCGCCGAGGCGCTGGAGCACCCAGCCGTCGTGTTCGAGACCGTTCTCCTCGGCCTCCTCCCCCGCGTACCGCAGCACCGTGGGCAGCAGATCGGCGACCGGTACGTCGGAGGGCACGGCGAGGTCGATGGTGCGGGCCGGGGCCCGGACGGTCAGATGGCACAGTCCGGTCACGGAAGTGTCGGTCATACCGGGGCTCACGTCTCCTGGACATCGAAACGGGGGCACGCGGCTCGGCGTGCGTGGGGGGCGCGAGGGGCGCGGGTGAAGCAGGGGGGTGACATGGACGTACGGAGTTGACGGGGTGCACACTACTGACACTCCCTACGACTCGTGTCAACGGGAGCCCCCACGAACGGTGTTGACAGCGTGATCCGCGTGCGAGTGCCGAGGTTGTTTCCGGGTGCACACCCCCACGTACTGCCGCGGTGCGCGAAGTCCGTTAGGAGCCCCAAGCGTTGAGCGTGGTCCTGTTCCGTCGCCCCGCCCGCCGTCGCGGACCCGACATGCCCGCCGGCGAGTTGGTCCTCCAGGAGCCGCCGACTCTCATGGAGACCGTCCCCGATACGTCCGCCGTGTGGACGTATCTGCCGATGGGGATGATGTCGGTCTCGATGATGATGATGTTCCTGCGGTCGGGGGGACAGTCCAGCGGCGTCTTCATGTACATCGCGCTCGGCGTGATGGTGATGGCCGTCGGCGCGATGATGGTCGGTCAGGTCATGCGCAAGGCCGGTGACCGCAAGCAGCGGCTGCGCGGCGAACGCCGGGACTATCTGCGGTACTTGGCGCAAAGTCGTCGTACGGTGCAGCGGGCCGTGGTCGAGCAGCAGCTCGCGCTCGCCTGGCGCCACCCCGAACCCCGGCTGCTGCGCGGCATGGTCCGCACCACACGGCTGTGGGAGCGCCGGGTCAAGGACGAGGACTTCGGCGAGGTCCGGATCGCCGTGGGCGACCAGCAGCTCGCGATGCGGCTGACTCCCGTCTCCAGCAAGCCTGTTGAGGACCTTGAACCGCTGTGCGCGCACGCCCTGCGCCGCTTCATCCGCGCCTACAGCACCGTCCCGGGTCAGCCCATCGCGCTGTATCTGCGGTCCTGGTCAAGGGTGTTGGTCCGCGGCGACCGCGACGCCACCCGGGGCATGCTGCGCGCCGCGCTGTCCCAACTGGCCCTGTTCCACCCGCCGGAGGAGCTGTGGATCGCGGTGTGCGCCGGTGACGAGGTGCGCGCGGAGTGGGAGTGGGTGAAGTGGCTCCCGCACAACCAGCATCCTCAAGAGACCGACGGCGCCGGTCCGTTGCGCATGGTGGCGTCCGCGTTCACCGATCTGGAGGACCAGCTCGGCAGCGAGTTCTCCGAGCGGCCCGCGTTCGACCCGGACGCGGTGCCCGGCCGTGACGAGCCGCTGGTGGTGGTCGTGGTGGACGGCGCGGGCATCCCGGCCGGCCACCGCTTCGACGGGCCGGGTTTCCGCAACGCCATCGTGCTGGACCTGTCCGATTCCCTCACCTGGCGGCCCGGCCGCACCACGCTGCGCCTCGACGTGAGTCCCGACGCGGTGGCGCTGGTGCGCACCGACCGCAGCCGCAAGGAGCAGACCACCGTCCTGGGCCGCCCCGACCGGGTGGGTCCGGTGGCCGCCGAGTCGCTGGCCCGGCTGATCGCGCCGTACCGGATGAGCCTGACCTCCGACGCGGTCGAACCGCTGTCCAACGACACCGAGTTGACCGCTCTGCTCGGCATCGCCGACCTGCACCGGCTGGACCCCGACACGCTGTGGCGGCAGCACACCGGCTCCGGCCGGCTGCGGGTCCCGGTCGCGGTGGGCGCGGACGGGCGGCCCGTGGAGCTGGACATCAAGGAGTCCGCGCAGGGCGGCATGGGTCCGCACGGCATGCTGATCGGCGCCACCGGTTCCGGCAAGTCGGAGCTGCTGCGCACCCTGGTCCTGGGCCTCGCGCTCACCAACTCCTCCGAAACCCTCAACTTCGTCCTGGTGGACTTCAAGGGCGGCGCGACCTTCCTCGGTCTGGACGAACTCCCGCACACCTCCGCCGTGATCACCAACCTGGCCGACGAGGCCGCCCTGGTGGAGCGCATGCAGGACGCGCTGCACGGTGAACTCATCCGCCGCCAGGAGCTGTTGAGGTCGGCCGGCAACTACACCTCGGCCCTGGAGTACGAGAAGGCGCGGGCCGGCGGCGCCGATCTCGCCCCGCTGCCCAGCCTGTTCGTCGTCGTCGACGAGTTCAGCGAACTCCTCGCCTCGCACCGGGAGTTCATGGAGCTGTTCGTGATGATCGGCCGCCTGGGCCGGTCCCTCGGCGTGCATCTGCTGCTCGCCTCGCAGCGTCTCGACGAGGGCCGTATGCACCAGTTGGAGTCGCACCTGTCGTACCGGATCGGTCTGCGCACCTTCTCCGCGATGGAGTCCCGGGGTGTCCTCGGTGTGCCCGACGCGTACGAACTGCCCTCGCAGCCCGGCAGCGGCTATCTGAAGAGCGGGGTCGAGGCCCTCACCCGCTTCCGTGCCGCCTATGTGTCCGGCCCCTACCGCAGGCGCGGCGGGGCCGTCGCGCAGGCCCGGGTCGCCACCCAGGTGGTGCCCTGGTCGACCGGCTACATCGTGCCGCGCGCCCCGGCACCGGCCGCGATCGTGCCGGAGCCGGAGGCGGAGGAGAGCGTCGAGAGCCTGCTGTCGGTGGCGCTGGACCGGCTGCGCGACTCCGGGCCGCCCGCGCACCGGGTGTGGCTGCCGCCGCTGGACACCGCGTCCCCGCTGGACACCCTGCTCGGCGGTCTCGCCGAGGACCCGGACCGCGGTCTCACCGCGTCCCGCTGGACCGGCGCCGGACGCCTGCGGGTGCCGGTCGGCCTCGTCGACAAGCCCTTCGACCAGCGCCGTGACCCGCTCGTGGTGGACCTCGCCGGGGCCGGTGGCCATGTCGCCGTCGCGGGTGGTTCGCAGAGCGGCAAGTCGACGGTGCTGCGCTCCCTCATCATGGCCCTCGCGCTCACCCACACTCCTCGCGAAGTGCAGTTCTACTGCCTCGACTTCGGTGGCGGCACGCTCTCCCAGCTCACCGGGCTGCCGCATGTCGGCGGGGTCGCGGCCCGCCTCGACACCGAGCGGATCAGCCGTACGGTCGCCGAGGTGACCGCGGTGCTCACCCAGCGCGAGCAGTTCTTCCTGGACAACGGCATCGACTCGATGTCCACCTACCGGCGGCGCCGCGCGGCCGGGGAGTTCCCCGACGAACCGCACGGCGACATCTTCCTGGTGATCGACGGCTGGTCGGCGGTGCGGCAGAACTTCGACCAGTTCATCCCCACGTTCAACCAGATCGCCACCAGCGGCCTCAACTACGGCATCCACCTGATCGTCGCCACCGCCCGCTGGCTGGAACTCACCGCCCCGGTCCGCGACCAGTCCGCGACCCGGCTCGAACTCCGGCTCGGCGACACGATGGACTCCGTGGTGGACATCCGCAAGGCGAGCGCGGTGCCCCAGATCCCGGGCCGGGGTCTCACCGTCGAGACCAAGCTGCACTTCCTGTCCGCGCTGCCCCGGGGTGACGGTTCCACGGACCCGGAGACGCTCAGCGAGGGCGTCGCGGACCTGGTGGACCGGATCGCGGCAGCCTGGCACGGCCCGCGCGCCCCACAGGTCCGGATGCTTCCGCACCGGCTGCCCGCGGCCGAACTGCCCGAGCCGGAGCGGGGCGACGGCCTCAGCCTCAAGCTGGCGCTCGGCCAGGACGAGGAGACCCTCGGCACCGTCTGGCACGACTTCTCGCGCAACCCGCACCTGGTGGCCGTGGGCGACACGGAGAGCGGCAAGACCAACCTGCTGCGGCTGGTCGCGGACGCGGTCGTCGCCCGCTACTCCCCCGCCGAGGCCCGCATCCTGGTCGTGGACTACCGGCGCGGCCTGGTCGACGCCGTCCCCGAGGAGTACCGCCTCGGCCACGCGGTGGCCCTGGAGGCCCTCAAGCAACTGGTCGGCGGCTCCGCGAAGGCGCTGCGCACCCGCGTGCCCGGCCAGGAGATCACCCCGGCCCGGATGCGGCAGGCCGACTGGTGGTCGGGCCCCCGTCTGTTCGTCCTGGTCGACGACTACGACATGGTCGGCGGCGGCACGGTCATGGACCACCCCTTCGCCCCGCTCTTCGAACACCTCGCGCTGGGCCACGAGTTGGGCCTGCACGTGGTCGTAGCCCGCTCCGCCACGGGCGCGGGCCGCGGCCTCAACGACCAGCTCCTACGCCGCCTCGACGAGGTCAACACCCCCGGCGTCCTGATGTCCTGCTCCCCGTCGGAGGGCTACGTCTTCGGCAATGTAAAGCCCCGAGTACTCCCCCCGGGCCGAGCCCTCCACATAGTCCGCCGCAAGCCGTCCCTCATCCAGACGGCGCTGGCGGCGGGGGCGGAGGAGTAGGAGGCGGAGGAATGAGCGGCCACCACTGAACGGCGCGGCCCCGGGGGACTGTTGGTCGCCCGGGGCCGCACCGTTTCACGATCGATCCGCCCGTCAGCTCTCCGTCGCCCCCTGGACACCCGCGCCCACCGGGACACCGCTCGCGGCGCCCTCCGTACCCTGCGTACTCTCCGGCCGCGACGGGCGCCAGCCCAGGCGCCGTCCCCGGGGCAGGACAAGGCCGAGCCAGATCACCGCGATGATCACCGCCAGGCCCGCCGACGCGGGCCACAGGGCGCGGCGGAGGGGGCCGGCCGCCTTGTCGGCCGGCAACCGCACCGGGGAACCGGCGTCGTCGCGGATCGGTGCGGAGTCCGCGCCCAGCACCGAGGTGACGGCCGCGTACGGATCGAGGCGGGGTACGTCGGCCGGGTAGGCGGAAGTGCGCAGCAGGGTCGCGGTCTGTGCGGCCGTCAGGTCCGGGTGGACGGAGCGCACCAGCGCCGCCGTTCCCGCCACGAACCCGGCGGCCAGTGACGCCCCGGAACCTATGTAGTGGCCGTCCTTCGCGGGGCCGATGCCGACCACCCCGTCGCCGGGCGCGGAGATCGAGGCGCTGTCGGTGGTGTACGCGCCGGTCGGCCGCTTGCCGTCGACGTCCACGTCGAGGACGGAGAGGACGCCGTCGTCGGCGGCGGGGTAGTAGTCGCGGGCGGGTGGAGAGTCCGTCGCCGAGGTCGCCGTCGCGGGGGTGTCCGGTACGGCGGCGGCAACCACCAGGACGTCCTTCTTCGCGGCCAGCGCCACCGCCGACCGCAGCGCGGCGGTGTCCCCGCCGAGCGCCGCCGACACGGTGACCACCTCCGCACCGCCGTCCACAGCGGCCCGGATGCCGTCCGCGACCTGGTCGGCGGTGACCTTGCCCCGGGCGTCGCTGCCGCGCACGGCGAGGATGCGCGCCTGCTGCGCCACGCCCGCGAACCGCACCCCTTCTTCTACGGCGGCCCCGACCAGCCCGGCCACGAAGGTGCCGTGTCCCACGCAGTCCGTCCCGGCGTCGCCGACCGCCGTCACCCGCCCCTTCAGCGCGGGGGCGGAGTCCGAGACACCGGTGTCGACGACGCCTACGGTGACCCCGGAGCCGGACGCGAACTTCCAGGCCCGGCTGAGCTGGAGCGAGACCTGCTCCCAGGGCACGTCGGTGGCCCGCTGGTCCGAGCCCGCCGTACAGGCCGCGTCGGCGTCCAACTGCGAAGCGAGTACCGGGAGTTGGACCGTGCTGCCACCGGCCGCCGCCGCGGATTCCGCGCCGAGCGCGCTCGCGGAGGCCATCAGCAGCAGTGCCAGAGCGGCGGCGGAGACCCTGCCAGGTGTCGTCGTCATGCCCGGGCCGCCCCGCTGGGGGTGGAGGAGGCACCGGCCGGGTCGGCGAGGTCCTCCGGGAGCAGCAGCCGCAGGTCGTCGAGGCTGGGTACGGCCAGTCTGCTGAGGCGGCCCGCCTGCCGGGTCATCATCCGCTCCAGGATCTGGCGGGCGGTACGCGCGTTGCCGAAGGACCGGTCGCGGGGCAGCCCGTCGAAGTGCTGCCGCAGTACCGGTCCGAGCCCGGCCGCGCACTCGTATCCGAGTTGTACGGCGTGCTCGCGGACGATGGTGACCAGTTCGTCGGAGGAGTAGTCGGCGAACTCCACGCGGCGCGAGAACCGGGAGGACAGCCCCGGGTTGGAGGCGAGGAAGGTCTCCATCTCCTGGGTGTAGCCCGCGACGATGACGACCACCTTGTCGCGGTGGTCCTCCATCAACTTCAACAGGGTGTCCACGGCCTCCCGGCCGAAGTCGGACCCGGACGCCTCACGCGGGGTGAGGGTGTACGCCTCGTCGACGAACAGGACGCCGCCCAGGGCGCGTTCGAAGACCTCGCGGGTCAACTGCGCGGTGTGGCCCACGTATCGGCCGACGAGGTCGGCGCGGGACACCTCGACCAGCTGGCCGCGCGGCAACACGCCCAGGGAGGCGAGGAGTTCGCCGTAGAGGCGGGCCACGGTGGTCTTGCCGGTGCCGGGCGGGCCGGTGAAGACGAGGTGGTGGCTGAGGCGGGGCACCGGGAGTCCGGCGGCCTCGCGCTGCTTGGCCGTCGACACCAGGTTGACGAGGTCGGTGACGTCCCGCTTCACCGCGTGGAGTCCGACCAGCGCGTCCAGCCTGCTGAGCGCGTCGTCGCCGGGGTCGGTGGCGTTCGGCCCATCGGCGGCGGTGCGGGCCGCCTCCTCGCTGATGTCCTGCGGCAGCAGCAGCGAGAGGTCCTGCTCGGTGACGTCGGTGAGCGCGGCCAGCCGTACCGCCTGCCGGTCCACCATCTCCTCGAACACCTGCCGTGCGGCACGGCCGTTGCCGAACCCGGCGTCCTTCGGTATGCGCTCGAAGTGCACGGCGAGCGCGAGGCGGGTCTCGTCGGCGAGCGCGTACTGATGGCGTACGCACATGCTCTCCATGATCTCCACCAGCTCCGGCACCGAGTAGTTCTCGAACTCGACGGTCCGTGAGAAACGGGACGCCAGACCGGGGTTGGAGCCGAGGAAGCTGCGCATCTCGTCGGAGTAGCCCGCGGCCACGACCACCACGTCCTCGCGGTGGTCCTCCATCAGCTTCAGAAGAGTGTCTACGGCTTCCCGCCCGAAGTCGGCTCCGGAACCACGGGAGTCGGAGGTGAGGGTGTACGCCTCGTCGACGAACAGGACGCCGCCCAGGGCCCGTTCGAAGGCCTCGGTGGTCTTGATGGCGGTACCGCCGATGACCTGGGCGACCAGGTCGGCGCGGGAGACCTCGACCAGGTGTCCGGAGCGCAGGGCCCCCAACTCGGCGAGGATCGTGCCGTAGAGGCGGGCCACGGTGGTCTTGCCGGTGCCGGGCGGGCCCGCGAAGACCAGGTGGCGGCTCATCGGCGGTGCGGACATGCCGAGTTGGGCGCGGCGCCGGGCGAGCTGGGTGAGGTTGACGAGGGTGCGGACCTGTTCCTTCACGTTGTCCAGGCCGATGAGGCTCTCCAGCGCGGCCATCGGTCCGTCGGGACGGCCGGGCCCCTCCGACTCCGGTACGGTGCCGGCCGGGTCGGTGCCCTCGGCTTCGCCGAAGCCCCAGGCGTCGCGGGACTCGTTGCCGGTGCTGGTGAGGTTCTCCACGGCCAGTCGGCCGCCGGCCTTGGCCTGGACGAGGCCGCCGCCCTTGTTGTCACGGACCGTGCAGCCCACCACCGAGACCGGTGCCTCCGACTCGACGCGGATGCCGTCGCGCTCGTTGCCCGCCGCCTCGCAGCCGTTCAGCGAGGCCCGGCCGCCGTCGCGGACCAGGAAACCGTGCTCGGCGGCAGCGGCGGTCCGCACCCGGTTGGCCGTCAACTCGCCGCCGGTGTCCACGAGTACACCGCAGCCGCCGGCCGAGACCAGCTCGCCGTCGCGGATCGCCGCCGTGCCCTCGCCGCCGATCTCCAGAGCGGAGCCGCCGGGGTTGTTGACGCGGAATCCGGCGAGGTAGACGTTGCCGCCCGCCGCGATCTCCGCGCCCGCGCCGCCCGGTGTCTCGACCGTGCAGTCCTCGACCCGGCCGCGCCCGCCGTCGCGCACCGACACACCGCAGCCGCCCGCGCCGGTGATCCGGGCACGGCGCAGCAGCGGGTTGGCATTGCCCCGGATCACCACACCGGCGCCCTTGACGTCGACGATCTCCACGCGCTCCAGCTCGGCAGCCGAGTCCTCCTCAAGCAGCACCCCGTCGCTCTCGCCGTCCCGGACGGTCAGCGAGGTCAGCGTGGGCGAGGAGGCGCCGGCCACCCGCAGCGCCGCCATCTGGGCGCCGGTCAGCCAGCAGTCCTCGTAGGTGCCGCGCGAACGGTCCGTCACCAGCAGGCCGTTGCCCGTGGTGCGGGCGGTGCGGCAGCGGCGCAGTACCGGGTCGCTGCCGTGCGAGACGATGATGCCGGGGCCGCTGCTGCCGGTGACCCGCACCTCCTCCAGCTCGCAGCGGGCCGCGCTGGTCACATGCACACCGATCGAGGTGTCGCGGATCACGGTCCTCAACACCCGTACCGCGCTGCGTTCTTCGAGGGCCAGCGACGGCTTGTCGGTGGAGGCCAGGTCGCAGTCCTCCACGGAACCCTGGGCGTCGCCGTTGGCGAGCACGCCGTTGCCTCGCGCGTCCCGCACCGTGCAGCCGCGCAGGGTGGCCCGGCCGCGTTCGCCGATCACCACACCGCTGGTGCCGAGGTGTTCGAGGGTGCAGGACTCCAGGGAGCTCTCGGTCGGCGAGGTGACCACGACACCGGCGCCGGTGCGGTTGGATATCCGGCACTCGCGCATCGCCAACGAGCCGGAGTTGCGGGCCAGTACGGTCGTCCACGAGGCGCCGGACAGATCGCAGCCCTGCATCGCGACCTGCCCGTGCGAGGCGTCCACGGCGGGCTGTTCCTCGTCGTGGCCCTGCACCACCAGGTCGGTCAGCATCACCGCGTCCACGCGCAGCGAGATCACGATGCCCTTGCGCGGCGCCAACCGGACGGTGCCGCGCGCCTGTTCCGCGACGATGGTCACCCGCGTGGTCACGACGAGGTTCTCCTCGTACGTCCCCGGGCGCACGCTCAGCACCGCGCCGCCGCGCGCCCTGGCCAGGGCCTCTCCGATCGTCCGGGCATCCCCGGTGCCCTCCGGACAGACCGTCAGTACCTGGCGCACTCAGCAGACCTCCTCGTGTCGGCACCCGTCGGTTGCGGCCAACCCCATCATGCCGTACGGCAAATTATGTGCCGTCGCGCAACAGCCGTACCAGCGCCGGGGCTTGCGCGTGACGATTGTTAACTCGTGGGAAAGGAACCGTTGTTGGGCCATGCGCGTGGAGAAGCGTGAATAGGATTGTCCACACAGGCGTACGACGGACTGCTGGGCGAATGGGCGGACAGCGCGGATGACAGACCGGACCGAACCGACAACGTCAGAACCCTCGGCCACCGCGCCCACGGCGAGGTCGGCACCTGCGGCGAGCGAGACACCCAAGTCCAGCTCGGCCGAGGCCGGTTCCGCCGGGTCATCTCGGGCCGTATCGGCCGCGTCCGTCGCGGAGGAACTCTCCGGGGAAGGCAGTACTGCGGGCGAGGCGGCCAAGTCCCCTACGGGCATGCCCGGTTCCCCTGCGTCTTCCGGAGCCGCAGGGGCCGCCCCGTCGGCGGCGAGCCTCACGCCGAAGCCCACCGGGGACGACATGGCGGGCGAGGCATCCCCGTCCCGCCCAGGCACGCCCCGTTCCCCCCAGTCCCCCGAGGCGATCTCGGCCGCCTCCGTCGCAGCGGAACTCTCCGCGGAGACCGCCACCGCGCCGCAGTCGGCCGGTCCTGCGTCGGGCCGCGGGGAGAACCCCAAGTCCCGCTCAGGCGAGCCCAGTTCCTCCCGCTCCCCCGGATCCGTATCCGCCGCATCCCTCGCGGAGGAACCCTCCGCCGAGACCGTCGCAGCGGAATTGACCCCGCCCCCCACCAGCACGGCGGAAACCGCAGCGGAACCCACGCAGCCGGAAGCCGCCCCGGCCGAGGCCCCCGCCGCACTGGCCGCGAGTGTTCCCGAGGGGGACGGGCCCGCCCCGGAAGGCGCCGCCGCGTCCGTCGGGCGGCCCGGGCGGCCGTTGCTGGCCGGTGCCGCGGTGCTCGGGGCGTTGTTGATCGCCGTGCCGGGGCTGTTGATGAGCCGGGACCGGACGCCGGAGAACCACGATCGTGTCGTCGCCGACCAGGCGGGCACCGTGCTCGGGGGCGGCGCGACGCAGGGCGCCGGGGCCTACGCCTCGTCCAGCCCCTCCGCCACCCCGTCCGCCACGCCGAAGGCCGTTCCGCACCACACCACTCCGGCCAAGACGTCCGTCGCGCAACCGGTGAGCGAGCCGACCACGGTCAAGACCAGGAAGCCGACCGCCTCACCGACGCCGAAGAAGGCCACGTCGACCGCAAAGTCCGGGACGAGTTCGACCACCACGTCCCAGTCGAGCCTGCCGTCGGACATCCTTGTCACGGCCACCCGCGTGCTGAACTCCGGCCAGTCCCTCAACGCGAAGAAGGCCCGGCTGCGCATGCAGACCGACGGCAACCTGGTCCTGTACGACGAGAACAACAAGGCCCGTTGGGCCACCATGACCTTCGGTTCGAACTACCAGGCGGTCTTCCAGGCGGACGGCAACCTCGTCGTCTACACCTCCGACAACCGTGCCGTCTGGGCCAGCCAGACCCCGGGCCACAACGGTGCCACCCTCAGGCTCCAGGGCGACGGCAACATGGTGATCTACGCCGGTTCGACGCCGATCTGGGCCAGCAACACCCAGCACTGATGCCGGACGCGCGGACGCACTTCGGCTATCGGACGGACGGCCTGTGGGCCGTGGCCGGCATCGCGTTCTGTGTGCTGGTGCTCGGCTCCGGGCTCGCCCTGTTCGGCATGCTCGGGTTCGGCGAGGAGTGCATGCAGGGGCTCACGAAGGGACCGGGCCGGCTGCTGCATGTGCGGAACCAGGCGTTTCCGCCCGCCACCGTCTGCGAGTTCCGGAACGGGGACGTCACCTCGATCGGCGGCGGATGGGCGCTGGGGCTGCTGCTCTGGGCCGCCCTGGTGACGATGGCCGGCTGCCTGCTGGTGGCCATGATCGCCGAGTTTCTCGACCCACGCGTCGACAGCGCCCGGGTCGTGCCGATGTCCCCGGTCACGAAACTCCGCCGCACCGGGGCGGCGTTCCTCGTGAGCGGCTCCGTATTTCTCACGCTGTACCTGCTGACCGGATGGAAACTGCTCGCGGGACCGTCGTCGGCCTGCTCGACGGGCGCGGACTGGGGAAGCCAGGTGCCGACGACCCTGGACCCCGGCTTCTTCCCGCCGCAGGCGACGTGCCGGTACACCAGCGGTCTGACCCGGCAACTGAACCCCGACTGGGTGGGCTCGCTCACGATGGCGACGGCCCTGCCCGCGCTGCTGGCCGGTCTCGGCTTCGCGCTCGCCCTGCGCCGCTGGCACGCGGCCCAGCGTGGGCGGGTAACTCCCCCATCGCCGGGCCGCGTTGACGCCACCACGGGCTGACCCGCAGCTCAGCTCTTGGTGAGGGTGATGTCCTGCCGCTGGGTCGCGTGGAAGACCGGCAGGGGCAGGCCGCCCTGCGGGGAGAGCTCCAGCACGGTGGCCTCGACCTGGGCCGCGCCGGGGGTGAGCGCGTCGGGCGAGGTCTTGCCCGAGTTCTCCCAGGCGTGCTCGACACCGTCGCAGACCGCCTGGCTGCCGCCGATGCCGTGATGGACCGAGGAGTTGTCCTGCCAGACGGACGAACTGACGAACACCGGGCCCGAGTTGCCGACACAGCGGTAGGTGCCGGAGAGGGTGACGGTGCCGTCCGCGGCGATACGGCCCGTGGGGTCGACGGTCACCGTCTCGGACGGGTCGGCGGACGCGGTCGCGGCCGGGGCGGCGGCCACCAGGAGCAGCGCGGCACCGGCCGCCGAACCGAGGGCGGAACGCATGGACATGGGAATACCTCCTGAAGTCGAAGCAGAGGGCTCCACAGGTACCGGTCAGCCGCCCCGACTCCCGTGATCCTCACTCCTTCGGTGGCGAGTCCGCACCGAGCGTCGTGGAACCGTCCGAGTGTTGTCCGCGTGTTGTCACGCTTCACAGCGGGCGGTTCCGATGAGTTCGCGACGGGAGGATGGTCTGTATATGCGATGCAGGGCGGCGACGGAGCCGCCGGCACGGATCGCATCCGACGTGGAGGTACGCCATGTGTTCCCACCAGCCCTCGTGCCCCGTGACCGACACCGACACCCCGCACATCGTCTCCGCCCACCCCGAACAGGGCTGGACGCTGCTGTGTGACGGCGCGATCGTCTTCGACGACACCGGCGCCCTGCTGCCCGACGGCCGGATCGTGGCCCCGCACCGGATCCCGGCGGACCAACTCGCCGTCGCCGCCTGACCGTTCCGCCCGACCGACGCCCGTGATCGTCTTCCCGGGACGCGCTGCCCACGGTGACCGACGAACCGTAGAGGATCAGCTTGCGCACCCGAGGTGACCAGCAGCGATGCTGACGACCTAAGATGATCAACGTGTCCGACCAGCCTGCTCCACGGTCTCTCATCGTCACGCTCTACGGCGCCTACGGCCGTTTCGTGCCCGGCCCTGTCCCGGTCGCGGAACTGATCCGGCTCCTGGCCGCGGCCGGCGTCGACGCGCCCTCGGTGCGCTCCTCGGTGTCCCGGCTCAAACGGCGCGGGCTGCTGCTGCCCGCCCGCACCGCCCAGGGTGCCGCCGGGTACGAACTCTCGCCCGAGGCACGGCAGTTGCTCGACGACGGCGACCGGCGCATCTACGCCACCACCCCCTCGGACGACGAGGGCTGGGTCCTCGCGGTGTTCTCCGTCCCCGAGTCCGAACGCCAGAAACGGCACATCCTGCGCTCCCGGCTGTCCGCCCTCGGCTTCGGCACCGCCACCCCCGGCGTCTGGATCGCGCCCGCCCGCCTGTACGAGGAGACCCGGCACATCCTCCAGCGGCTGCGGCTCGACCCGTACGTGGACTTCTTCCGCGGCGAGCACCTCGGCTTCGCGGCGACCGCCGAGGCCGTCGCCCGCTGGTGGGACCTCACCGCGATCGCCCGGCAGCACGAGGCGTTCCTCGACCGCCACGCACCCGTGCTGGACGACTGGGAGGGCCGCGCGGACACCCCGCCCGAGGACGCGTACCGCGACTACCTCCTCGCCCTGGACTCCTGGCGCCATCTGCCCTACGTCGACCCGGGACTGCCCGCGAGCCTCCTCCCGCGCGACTGGCCGGGCACCCGCTCGGGCGAGGTGTTCCGGGCGCTGCACGAGCGGCTGCGGGACGCCGGGGCGGTGTTCGCGGGCGTGTGGCCGCAGTCGCCGTAGCGGCCGTGGCCGCCGATTATGAACAGTTCATGTCGAGGGCTCGTGACCTCTTGCGCACCACGAGTCACTCAGCTAAACCTCAGGTTCCTTAGCAGGTCCTCTCAGAGTTCTTACCTAGCCTTCGACGACGTCGCTCGTCGGGTAAGAAAGAGGACTGTTGCGCATGACCACCACGGCAAGGGCTCAGGGAGCCACCGTCTGGCTCACCGGACTGCCGAGTGCGGGTAAGACGACGATCGCGAGACATCTGGGTGACCGTCTGAAGGCCGAGGGGCATCGCGTGGAGGTCCTCGACGGCGACGAGGTGCGTCGCTTCCTCTCCGCCGGTCTCGGCTTCTCCCGCGAGGACCGCAACACCAATGTGCAGCGCATCGGCCTCGTTTCCGAGGTGCTCGCGCGCAACGGCGTGCTCTGTGTCGTCCCGGTCATCGCGCCCTACGCCGACAGCCGCGAGGCCGTCCGCAAGCGGCACGAGGCGAGCGGGACGCCGTACATCGAAGTGCATGTCGCGACCCCGGTCGAGGTGTGCAGCGAGCGCGACGTCAAGGGTCTCTACGCCCGCCAGGCCGCGGGTCATCTGACCGGTCTGACCGGCGTCGACGACCCGTACGAGCCGCCCACCGACCCGGCGCTCACCCTGCCGACGCAGACGCAGAGCCCGCAGGAGTCGGCGGACGCGGTGTACGCGGTGCTGTCCGAGCGGGGGCTGGTGTGAGTTTCGCCCTCTCTCACCTCGATGCGCTTGAGTCCGAGGCGGTGCACATCTTCCGTGAGGTGGCGGGTGAGTTCGAGCGGCCGGTGATTCTCTTCTCCGGCGGCAAGGACTCGATCGTCATGCTGCACCTGGCGCTGAAGGCGTTCGCGCCGGCGGCGGTGCCGTTCTCGCTGCTGCATGTGGACACCGGACACAACTTCCCCGAGGTCCTCGAATACCGCGACCGTGTGGTGGCCGCCCATGGGCTGCGTCTCCATGTGGCCTCCGTACAGGACTACATCGACCGCGGTGTGCTGCGCGAACGTCCCGACGGCACCCGCAACCCGCTCCAGACCCTGCCGCTCACGGAGAAGATCCAGGCCGAGCGCTTCGACGCCGTCTTCGGCGGCGGCCGCCGGGACGAGGAGAAGGCCCGCGCCAAGGAGCGGGTGTTCAGCCTCCGGGACGAGTTCTCGCAGTGGGATCCGCGTCGGCAGCGGCCCGAGCTGTGGAACCTCTACAACGGGCGGCACGCGGCCGGCGAGCACGTCCGCGTCTTCCCGCTGTCCAACTGGACCGAGCTGGACGTCTGGCAGTACATAGCCCGCGAGCACATAGCGCTGCCCGACATCTACTTCGCGCACTACCGCGAGGTCTTCAACCGCGGCGGTATGTGGTTGACCCCGGGTGAGTGGGGCGGGCCGAAGGCCGGCGAGACCGTCGAGAAGCGGCAGGTGCGCTACCGGACCGTCGGCGACATGTCCTGCACGGGCGCCGTCGACTCCGAGGCCGCCACCCTCGACGACGTGATCGCCGAGATCGCCGCCTCCCGGCTGACCGAGCGGGGCGCCACGCGGGCCGACGACAAGATGTCCGAGGCCGCGATGGAAGACCGCAAGCGCGAGGGGTACTTCTAGACATGAGCACCACCACCATCGACACGCTGCGGTTCGCGACGGCGGGTTCCGTCGACGACGGCAAGTCCACGCTCGTAGGACGGCTGTTGCACGACTCCAAGTCGGTCCTGACCGACCAACTCGAAGCCGTGCAGCGGGTGTCGGCCGACCGCGGCCAGGACGCCCCCGACCTCGCGCTCCTCACCGACGGCCTGCGCGCCGAACGCGAACAGGGCATCACCATCGACGTGGCCTACCGCTACTTCGCCACCCCGCGCAGGCGGTTCATCCTCGCCGACACCCCGGGCCATGTGCAGTACACCCGCAACATGGTCACCGGCGCCTCCACCGCCGAGCTGGCGATCATCCTGGTCGACGCCCGCAACGGGGTCGTCGAGCAGACCCTGCGGCACGCCGCCGTGGCCGCGCTGCTGCGGGTGCCCCACGTGGTGCTGGCGGTCAACAAGATGGACCTGGTCGGGTACGAGCAGGAGGTGTTCGAGCGGATCGTCGAGGAATTCGCGGGCCACGCGGCCGAGTTGGGGCTGCCGTCCTTCACGCCGATCCCGGTGTCGGCGATCGTCGGCGACAACGTGGTGGACCGTTCGGCGCACATGGACTGGTACGAGGGGTCGGCCCTGCTGGAGTTCCTGGAGAAAGTGCCGGTCGGTGCCGACCCGTCCGACGCCCCGGCCCGTTTTCCGGTCCAGTACGTCATCCGTGACGGCGAAGTCCGTTGGTACGCGGGCCAGTTGGTGTCCGGGTCACTGCGGGTCGGTGACCGGGTGACGGTGCAGCCCTCCGGCGAGACCTCCGAGATCACCGGGATCTCCGTGCTCGGCACGGAGGCCGACGCGGCGTACGCGGCGCAGTCGGTCAGTCTGCGTCTCGCCGACCAGCGGGACGTGTCGCGCGGCGACATGATCACCGCCGGGGCCGACTCGCCCGCGCTCACCCAGGACGTCCGGGCCGCAGTCTGTCATCTCGCCGACCGTCCGCTGCGGGTCGGCGACCGGGTGCTGCTGCGCCACACCTCCCGCACGGTCAAGGCGATCGTCAGGGACCTCGGCGGCGCGGCCGAGCTGACCGCGAACGACCTGGGCCGGATCACCCTGCGCACCGCCGAGCCGCTCGCGCTCGACGACTACGCGGTCTCCCGCCGCACCGGCGCGTTCATCGTGATCGACCCGGCGGACGGCGCGACGCTCACGGCGGGTATGGCCGACCTGTCGTAGACACCGCTTTCCCCGCCTTTTCCCACGCCCTCAAGCCCCCGAACCGGACGGGGCTTGGGGGCGTTCGTCACGAGTCGTCTATAGCGCGGTAACAACGGGAGCAGTCATGCGGGAGGGACCGTTGAACGGGGTATGCCGCTCGGTACCGGGACGAAGGTCCCCCGCGGTGCCCGCCGAGAGACTCTGACAAAGGGCGCCGTACCATTCATATAGTTGAAAGCAGGACAGCCTGCTCCATGAACGGACCCGCCTTGCAAGAACGCCCCTCCGCCTCCGCCTCCTGGCGCATCGCACTGCCGCACACCGCCGCGGCCGTGCCGGTGGCCCGTGCCCTGGTCCGTACGGCTCTGTCCGAGGTGAAGCACACGGCCGACAGCGACACCGCGGAGCTGCTGACGGCGGAGCTGGTCGCGAACGCGGTGGAGCACACCGCCGGTGACGCCCCCATAGAGCTGGTGGTCGAGCTGCTGCCCGGCGGCTGCCAGGTCGAGGTGCACGACCCCGACCCAGAGCCGCCGGGGAGTCTGACCAGGCCCGTCGTCGAGGCGCCCGACCCCTGGCAGGAGCACGGGCGCGGCCTGCTGCTGATCCGCGCCCTCAGCTCGTCCTGCGGCCACCGCCCCGTCGGGTCGGGCAAGGCGGTCTGGTTCAGGCTGCCCGTCGTACCGCCGCAGCGGCGTCCCGCGTAGCCGGGGCCTCAGGCCAGCGTGGCCACCAGCACGGCCTTGATCGTGTGCAGCCGGTTCTCCGCCTGGTCGAAGACGACCGAGTGGGGCGACTCGAAGACCTCGTCGGTGACCTCCAGGGAGTCGAGGCCGTGGCTCTCGTATATCTCGCGGCCGACCTTGGTGCCGAGGTCGTGGAAGGCCGGCAGACAGTGCAGGAACCTGACGTCCGGGTTGCCGGTGGCCCGTAGGACGTCCATGGTCACGGCGTACGGCGCGAGGGCCGCGATCCGCTCGTCCCAGACCTGCTTGGGCTCCCCCATCGACACCCACACGTCGGTGACGACGAAATCGGCGCCCGCCACACCGTCCTCGATCCCCTCGGTGAGCGTGATGCGGGCACCGCTCCGCTCGGCGAGCGCGCGGGCCGCGGTGACGATCTCCTCGGCGGGCCAGTACGACTTCGGGGCGACGATCCGGACGTCCATGCCCAGCAGCGCGCCGGTGACCAGGTAGGAGTTGCCCATGTTGAACCGGGCGTCGCCGAGGTAGGCGAAGGCGATCTCCTTGAGGGGCTTGTCGCTGTGCTCGGTCATGGTGAGCACGTCGGCGAGCATCTGGGTGGGGTGCCAGTCGTCGGTGAGCCCGTTGTAGACGGGGACGCCCGCGTACGCGCCCAGCTCCTCCACGGCGGCCTGGCTGTCCCCCCGGTACTCGATGGCGTCAAACATCCGGCCGAGCACCCGCGCGGTGTCCTTCACGGACTCCTTGTGCCCGATCTGCGAGCCCGAGGGGTCGAGATAGGTCGTCGAGGCCCCCTGGTCGGCCGCCGCGACCTCGAACGCGCAGCGCGTGCGTGTCGAGGTCTTCTCGAAGATCAGCGCGATGTTCTTGCCCCGCAGGTACCGCGTCTCGCCCCCGGACTTCTTGGCGGCCTTCAGCTCGGCGGCCAGCTCGATCAGGCCGCGGAACTCCTCCTCGGAGAAGTCCAGCTCCTTGAGGAAGTGGCGGCCGGCGAGGGCGGTCGGGACTGTCGCCATGGGGGCGCTCCAGAGATGCGGGTACAAGGACTTTTGGAATTCTATACGACTCTTAGCATTTCTATACAGCAGCCCGCCCCCCGCCTCGCTATACGGCGTCCCGTTCGACCGGGCAGCTCATACAGCGCGGTCCGCCCCGGCCCCGGCCCAGTTCGCTGCCGGGGATCTCGATCACCTCGATGCCCCGCTTGCGCAGATGCGTGTTGGTGGTGACGTTGCGCTCATAGGCGACGACGACGCCGGGCTCGACGGCGAGGACGTTGCAACCGTCGTCCCACTGCTCGCGCGCGGCGGCGTGCACGTCCTGGGTGGCGGTCAGGACGCGGATCTCGTTCAGCCCGAGGGCGGCGGCGATCGCGCGGTGCATGTGCTCCGGCGGGTGGTCGGTGACCTTCAACTCCTTGTCGCCGACGCCCGGTTCGATGGTGTACGACCGCAGCATGCCGAGCCCGGCGTACTGGGTGAAGGTGTCGCCGTCGACCATCGTCATCACCGTGTCGAGGTGCATGAAGGCGCGCCGCTTGGGCATGTCGAGCGCCACGATCGTCCGCGCGGACCCCTCGGCGAACAGCTTGTGGGCGAGCATCTCGACGGCCTGCGGGGTGGTGCGCTCGCTCATGCCGATGAGCACCGCCCCGTTCCCGATGACGAGCACGTCCCCGCCCTCGATGGTGGACGGGTAGTCGGCCTGCCCCTCGGACCAGACATGGAACTTCTCCGCGCGGAAGAGCGGGTGGTGCTGGTAGATCGCCTCGAAGTGGACGGTCTCGCGCTGCCGGGCCGGCCAGCGCATCGCGTTGACGGCGACGCCGTCGTATATCCAGGCGGAGGTGTCGCGGGTGAAGAGGTGGTTGGGGAGGGGGGCGAGGAGGAAGTCGTCGAGTTCCATGACGTGGAAGCGGACGGAGGTCGGCTCCGCGTGGGCGTCCAGGAACTCCCGCTTGGTCATGCCGCCGACGAGCGCCTCGGCCAGCTCGGGCGCGGGCAGCGTCTCGAAGGCGGCGCGGAGGTGGTCGGTGGCGAGGGGGCCGTACTCCTTCTCGTCGAAGACGCGGTCCAGGACGAGTGCTCGGGCCGCCGGGATCGCCAGGGACTCGGCGAGCAGATCGCCGAAGAGGTGGACGGCGACGCCCCGGTCGCGCAGTACGTCCGCGAAGCCGTCGTGCTCGGCGCGCGCCCGGCGCACCCAGAGCACGTCGTCGAAGAGGAGGGCGTCCTTGTTCTCGGGGGTGAGCCTTTTGAGCTCAAGATCCGGCCGGTGCAGGATGACGCGACGCAGCCGCCCGGTCTCGGAGTCGACATGGAGTGCCATGTCTCCATCCTGACCATCCGGGGCGGAGTTCACCCCCTTACTTCTCATACTGCCCCTTCTTTTCGTCCCCTTGACGACAAGTGGGCCACGCGATTATCGTCGCACTGACGAGATCGATGCGGGATCTGAGGGGATCTGAGGGACTGATGGCCGACATCACCCGGCGCCTGGGCTGGCGCCATCTGCGCGGGGCACCGACGGCGCACATCCGGCACCACCGCTCGGGCAAGCTGCTGCACGACGGGCCCGGACTCAGCTTCTGGTTCCGCGCGTTGACCGCCGCACTCTCCGAAGTACCGGTCGACGACCGGGAGTTGGCCATGACCTTCCATGCCCGTACGTCCGACTTCCAGGACGTGGCGGTCCAGGCGACCGTCACCTACCGGATCAGCGACCCGGCCCTGGCGTGTGCCCGGCTCGACTTCTCCGTCGACCCGGACACGGGCGTATGGAGAGGCGCGCCCCTTGAACAACTCGGCACCCTGCTCACGGAGACGGCCCAGCAGCACGCCCTGGCCGTCCTCGCCCGTACGCCCCTCTCGGCCGCGCTGGTCGACGGGGTGACGGCGGTGCGGGAACGCGTCGCGGCGGGGCTGAACGCCGAACCCCGGCTGCCGGCCACCGGTATCGAGGTGGTCGCCGTCCGCGTGATGGCGCTGCGGCCCGAGCCCGAGGTGGAGCGGGCGCTGCGCACCCCGGCGCGCGAGCAGATCCAGCAGGAGGCGGACAAGGCCACCTACGAACGGCGGGCGGTGGCCGTCGAGCGGGAGCGCGCGATCGCCGAGAACGAACTGGACAGCCAGATCGAACTCGCCCGCCGCGAGGAGCAGTTGGTCGACCAACGCGGCACCAACACCCGCCGCGAGGCCGAGGAGCACGCGGCGGCGGACGGCGTACGGGCGGAGGCGGAGGCCACCCGCACGGTACGGCTCGCCGACGCCGAGGCGGCGCGTTCGGTACGGCTCGCCCGTGCCGAGGCCGAAGGCGCGCGCGAGGTGGGTGAGGCCCGGGCGCAGGCCCAGGCGGCGTGGCTCAGGGTGCACGCCGATGTCGATGTCACGACGCTGAACGCGCTCACCGGGACGCGGCTCGCGGAGAACCTGCCGAACATCGACAGCGTCACCATCTCGCCGGACGTGCTGACCGGCCTGCTCGCCCGGCTCGGTGCCGGAGAGCGGGCGTGAGCCTCGCACCACGGGTCGTCCTCGTCCATCGGACCACGGAGTACGAGGAGTTGGTGGCCCGGCACGGGACGCACGGCCAGGCCGCGTTCTTCCTGCGGTCGCGGGGCCGGGACATCGAGGAGGTCGCCGAGCGGCACCGCCGGACGAGGAGGGCGCTGACCGAGGTCTCGTCGGCCGTTCCCCTGACCTGGCGTCAGACACAGGTGGAGCGGGCCGACTTGGACCGTTTCCTGTTCGCCCCGGAGGACGTGGTGGCCGTCGTCGGCCAGGACGGCCTGGTCGCGAACGTCGCCAAGTACCTCGCCGGACAACCGGTGTTGGGCTTCGACACGGACCCCGGACGCAACCCGGGCGTCCTGGTACGGCACCGCCCGTCGGCCGCCACCGCCTTGCTGCCCTCGGCCCAGGCCACCGGCACCGGCGTGGACGAACTGACCATGGTCGAGGCGGTCGCCGACGACACCCAGCGGCTGGTCGCGCTCAACGAGATCTATCTGGGAGCCGTCGGACATCAGACGGCCCGATACCGCCTGGGCCTGGAGGGCGACGGGGGTGTCGTCGAGGCCCAGGCGTCCTCCGGGGTGCTCGTGGGAACGGGCACCGGGGCCACGGGATGGCTCCGGTCGGTGTGGCAGGAGCGGGGCAGCACCCTGCCCCTGCCACACCCCTCGGAGGACAGGCTGGTGTGGTTCGTACGGGAGGCGTGGCCGTCGCCCGCCACCGGGACGTCCCTGGTGGCGGGCGGGCTGGCTGGTCAGGCGTTGCTTCAACTCACCGTTGAATCCGAGCAGTTGATTGTGTTCGGGGACGGGATGGAGGGGGATGCGGTGGAGTTGACGTGGGGGCAGGTGGTGCGGGTCGGGGTGTGCGGGCAGCGACTGCGGTTGGTCGGCTGAGCGCCCAGGATCCCCCGGGCGCTCAGCCTCCCTCACAGCCGAGGGTCCACCGGCTCCGACTCCAGCGCCAGCACCCTGAACACCGCCTCGTGCACCCGCCACAGCGGCTCCCCCTCGGCCAGCCGGTCGAGGGCTTCGAGACCGAGCGCGTACTCGCGGATCGCGAGGGACCGCTTGTGGTTCAGGAAGCGGCCGCGCAGGCGGGTCAGGTTGTCGGGGCGGGTGTACTCCGGGCCGTAGATGATCCGCAGGTACTCACGTCCCCGGCACTTGATGCCGGGCTGGACCAGCCTGCCCTGCTCGCTGCGCACCACCGCGCCGACCGGCTTGACGACCATGCCCTCGCCGCCCCGGCCGGTCATCTCCAGCCACCAGTCGACGCCGGCCCGCACCGACTCCGGGTCGGCGGTGTCGACGTACAGGCGCCGGGTGGTCTGGAGGAGGCCGGTGCTGTCGTGTTCCACCAGCCGGTCCAGCAGGGCGAGTTGTTCGTCGTGCGGGAGACCGGCGAGGCTGCGGCCCTGGACCGCGAGGATCTGGAACGGGGCCAGGCGGACACCGTCGAGGCCGTCCGTGGTCCAGCAGTAGCGGCGGTACGCGTCGGTGAACGCCGAGGCGTCGGCGGCCCGTTCGCGCTGCCGGGAGAGGAGGTCGGTGACGTCGACACCCCGCGCTGCGGCACCCTCCAGCGCCGCCAGCGCACCCGGGAACACCGCACCCGCCGCCGCGCCGACCGCCGCGTACTGACCGCGCAGCAGCCCGGACGCCTTCAGCGACCACGGCATCAGCTCCGCGTCCAGCAGCAGCCAGTCCGTCTCCAACTCGGCCCAGAGGCCCGCCTCTTCGACTGCCGTGCGCAGGCGGCCGAGGATCTCCTCGGTGACCGCCGGGTCGTCGAAGAAGGGGCGGCCGGTGCGGGTGTAGAGGGAGCCCGTCGGGCCGTTCTCCACACCGAAGCGCTTGGCCGCGGTCTCCGCGTCCCGGCACACCAGCGCCACCGCCCGCGAGCCCATGTGCTTCTCCTCGCACACAACCCGCGCGACACCGTCGTCCTTGTACTGCGCGAAGGCCTCGGCCGGGTGCTCCAAATAGCCCTCGACGTGCGAGGTCGCCGTCGGGGCCATCGTCGGCGGGAGGTACGGCAGCAGGCGCGGGTCGACCGCGAAGCGGCTCATGACCTCCAGGGCCGCCGCCGCGTTCTCCTCGCGGACCGACACCCGGCCGGCGTGCCGGGTCTCCACCACCCGGCGGCCGTGCACGTCCGCCAGGTCCAGCGGGCGGCCGTCCTGGCCGCCGGGGGCCTCCGTGCGCAGCGGGCGGGTCGGCTCGTACCAGACCTGCTCGGCCGGTACGTCGACCAACTCCCGCTCCGGCCAGCGCAGCGCGGTCAGCTTGCCGCCGAAGACCGCACCGGTGTCCAGGCAGATGGTGTTGTTGAGCCAGGTGGCCTCGGGGACCGGGGTGTGGCCGTAGACGACGGCCGCGCGGCCCCGGTAGTCCTCGGCCCACGGGTAGCGCACCGGCAGGCCGAACTCGTCGGTCTCGCCGGTCGTGTCGCCGTACAGCGCGTGCGAGCGGACCCGGCCGGAGGTGCGGCCGTGGTACTTCTCGGGCAGGCCGGCGTGGCAGACCACCAGCCTGCCGCCGTCGAGGACGTAGTGGCTGACGAGTCCGTCGATGAACTCCCGTACCTGCGAACGGAATTCCTCGGTCTCCCCGTCCATCTGCTCGATGGTCTCCGCCAGGCCGTGGGTGTGCTGGACCTTGCGGCCCTTGAGGTGGCGGCCGTACTTGTTCTCGTGGTTGCCCGGTACGCACAGCGCGTTGCCCGAGCCGACCATGGACATCACGCGGCGCAGCACGCCGGGCGAGTCGGGGCCGCGGTCGACGAGGTCGCCGACGAAGACGGCCGTACGGCCCGCCGGGTGGACACCGTCGTCGTAGCCCAACTTGCCGAGCAGGGTCTCCAGTTCGGCGGCGCAGCCGTGGATGTCGCCGATGATGTCGAAGGGGCCGGTGAGGTGGGTCAGGTCGTTGAAGCGCTTCTCGGTGACGACCGTGGCGTTCTCGATGTCCTCGACACCGCGCAGTATGTGCACCTTGCGGAAACCCTCGCGCTCCAAACCCCGCAGGGAACGCCGGAGTTCGCGGGTGTGGCGGGTGATGACCCGGCGCGGCATGTCGGCCCGGTCGGAGCGGCTGGCGTTGCGCTCGGCACACACCTCCTCCGGCACGTCCAGCACGATGGCGATGGGCAGCACGTCGTACTGCCGTGCCAGGTCGATCAGTTGGCGTCGGCTCTCCTGCTGCACGCTGGTCGCGTCGACGACCGTGCGGCGGCCGGCGGCGAGCCGCTTGCCGGCGATGTAGTGCAGGACGTCGAAGGCGTCCCCGCTGGCGCTCTGGTCGTTCTCATCGTCCGCGACCAGGCCCCGGCAGAAGTCGGAGGAGATGATCTCGGTCGGCTTGAAGTGGCGGTGCGCGAAGGTGGACTTGCCCGAGCCGGAGGCGCCGATCAGCACCACGAGGGAGAGGTCGGTGACCGGCAGGGTGCGCGCCTTCGCGGGGGTCTCGGTCTCGTTCGTCATGCGGCCTTCGCCTCCTTCACAGTGGTCATCCTGAACACGGCCATCTGGGTGGGCGGTCCCACCTCGGGGTCGTCGGGCCCGACCGGCACGAACTCGACGTCGTAGCCGTGCCGTTGGGCCACCTTTCCGGCCCACTCCCCGAACTCGGCGCGCGTCCACTCGAAGCGGTGGTCGCCGTGCCGGACGTGTCCGGCCGGGAGGGTCTCCCAGCGGACGTTGTACTCGACGTTCGGGGTGGTGACCAGGACCGTCCTCGGGCGGGCGGCGCCGAACACCGCGTACTCGAGGGCCGGCAGCCGGGGCAGGTCGAGGTGCTCGATCACCTCGCTGAGCACGGCGGCGTCGTACTCCTTGAGGCGGTTGTCGGTGTAGGCGAGCGAGCTCTGGAAGAGCTGGACGCGCGCGGCCTGCCGCTCCCCCATGCGGTCGAGCTTGAGGCGGCGGCCGGCGATGGTGAGCGCGCGCATCGACACATCGGTGCCGACGACCTCGGTGAACCGGGTGTCCTTGAGCAGCTCCTGCACCAACTGGCCCTGCCCGCAGCCCAGATCGAGCACGCGGGCGGCACCGGACGCCTTGAGCGCCTCGACGATGGCGTCCCGTCGCTGGACGGCGAGCGGCGTCGGCTTCTCCTCGGCCTCCGTCTCCGGCTCGACGGCGTTGTCGATCTCCTCGACCTCGCTGTCGTCGGCCTCGGCGAGCCGTACGAGTTCCAGTCGCTCCATCGCGTCCCGGGTCAGGGACCAACGGCGGGACAGATAGCGGCTGGTGATCAGCTTCTGCTCGGGGTGCGCGGGCAGCCAGCCCTCACCGGCGCGCAGCAGTTTGTCGACCTCGTCGGGCGCCACCCAGTAGTGCTTGGCATCGTCGAGGACCGGGAGCAGGACGTAGAGGTGGCGCAGCGCCTCGGCGAGGGTCAGCGTCTCCGACTCCAGTACGAGGCTCACGTAGCGCGAGTCGCCCCACTCGGGGAACTCGGCGTCCAGCGCGACCGGTTCGGCGGTGACGGTCCAGCCGAGCGGCGCGAAGAGCTTCCGTACGAGGTCGCCACCGCCCCTCGCGGGCAGTGCGGGCACCTCGATACGCAGCGGCAGCGGCTGTGCGGCGCGCTCGGGGCGGGCGTTGCACACGCCCCGCATGGCGCTGGAGAAGACCGCGCTGAGCGCGACGGCGAGCAGTGAAGAGGCCGCGTACGGGCGGTCGTTGACGTACTGCGCGAGCGCCGCGTCGGGCGCGCCGCCGCGCCCCTTGCCCTTGCCGCGCCGGACCAGTGCCACCGCGTCGACCTCCAGCAAGAGCGCCGCCGTGCAGCGCTGGGCATCCGCCTCGGGGTAGAGGACGTGGGCCCTGCCGTAGGACGTGGAGAACTCCTGCGATTTCTCGGGATGCTTGTGCAGCAGGAAACCGAGATCGGTGGCGGGGAGTTCGGGAGTGCCGGTGGTAGTGATGGTCAGGAACATGCGGAGGACCTCTCCGACGGGTGGATGAGTGCGGTGCCGTACGTGCGAAAGCCCCCAGGGTCGGTGATCCCGGGGGCTGGGCAGGACGACCGTCTCACTTTCGCACAAGGCGGCCGAACTGCGCCTTCCCTTATTGCGCGGGGGTCCGGGCCAGCCGTTCCACCGTCGTGACCGTCTGGTCGAGGATCGTGTCGTGGAGGCGGGCGTGGGCGGCGGGGAGGCCGGCGAGGAGGGGGCGCAGGGGGTCCGTCGCCGGGTCGGGGGTGTCGTCGAGCAGGGCCGTCATCTCCTCGTCGGGTCTGCGGTGGCCCTCGTAGACGGCGTGGCCGAGCATCGTCGAGGAGATCAGGGCGACGGCGAGGGCGAGGTCCTCGTCGGAGAGGCCGGCCGGGGCGAGGATCTCGCACAGCCGGGTCAACCCGGGGATCCAGGCGGGGTGCCGGGTCGTCGTCATGTACGGCATGAGCTGCGGGTAGGGGCGGAGGTTGGCCTGTCCGGCCCGCATCCGGGCGCGGAGCCGGTCGGGCCGGGGGCCGTCGGGGACGGGGTCGCGCCGCATGGCCTCCAGGACGTGGTCGGCGGCCGCCTGGAGGAGGGCGTCGCGGTCCGGGAAGTAGCGGTAGAGGGCCATGGGTGCGGCACCCACGGCGGGCGGGAGTGCCCGCGGCGGCCGTGGCGCGGGCGGGGTCGTAACGCAGGCTTCGATGCCCCCGCCCGCGCGGCGCTACGACAACTGCGACTGCACCTGGGACGAGAGCAACTCCAGGTGGTCCAGGTCGTCGAGATCGAGGATCTGGAGGTAGACGCGCTGGGAGCCGACCTCGGCGTAGCGGCCGATCTTGTCGACGACCTCGGACGGGGAGCCCGCGAGGCCGTTGGCCTTGAGTTCGTCGACCTCGCGGCCGATCACGGCGGCGCGGCGGGCGACCTCCTGGTCGTCCTTGCCGATGCAGACCACGAGGGCGTTGGAGTAGGTGAGGTCGTCGCCCTTGCGACCGACCGCCTCGGCGGCGGCGCGGACCCGGCCGAACTGCCGCTCGCTGTCCTCGATCGAGGCGAACGGCATGTTGAACTCGTCCGCGTACTTCGCGGCCAGCTTCGGGGTACGGCTCGCGCCGTGGCCGCCGATCAGCACGGGGATCTTCGCCTGCGTGGGCTTGGGCAGCGCGGGCGAGTCGGTCAGGTCGTAGTGGGTGCCGTGGAAGTCGAAGGTGTCTCCGGGCTTGGTCTCCCACAGCCCGGTGACGATGGCCAGTTGCTCCTCCAGGCGGGCGAACTTCTCCTTCGGGAACGGGATGCCGTACGCCTTGTGCTCCTCCTCGAACCAGCCCGTGCCCAGGCCGAGTTCGACCCTTCCCCCGGACATCTGGTCGACCTGCGCGACCTGGATGGCGAGGACGCCGGGGAGACGGAAGGTACCGGCCGTCATCAGCGTGCCGAGCCGGATGCGGCTGGTCTCACGGGCGAGTCCGGCGAGGGTGAGCCAGGCGTCCGTGGGGCCGGGGAGCCCGTCGCCGGAACCCATGCTCAGATAGTGATCGGACCGGAAAAAGGCGTCGAAGCCAAGATCCTCGGTGGCCTTGGCCACGGCGAGCAAGGTGTCATAGGTAGCCCCCTGCTGGGGCTCGGTGAAAATGCGAAGATCCATGCCCCCATCCTGCACGCCCGAGTGACGGTCAACCCCACCGGTCCCTCCGGCCCGTCCCGTCCCCGGTCGGGTGAAATCGCGTCAACCGTGCGCGCGGGAGCCGCCCGCGCCAGTGACCGGCCCCGTTGATGATCGTTGGCTCGGGCGGAGCCGGACCGCCCGGATTCCCGCACCGGCCAGGCGATGTCGGGGCGACACCCGCATCGGTCTCCTCCGGAGGCCACGGGCCGAGGAGGCCGTCATGTCCGAAGAAGCCGTGCCGCAGCAGGGCGGGCCTGCACAACCGAAGGGGTTGTTGCAGCAGATGGAGGAGCTGATGGCGTCATTGAACGCGGACCTGTCAGCCCTGGACGCGGATCTGCAGTCCGCCGGGAGCACGGGGTCGGGGTCGGGGTCCGGCGAGGAGGGCGGCGCGACCGCCTGACGGCCTGACCGGCACAGGGCTGCGGCCCGTTTCACAGGCGGGCCGCGCCCGAGGCGCCCGACGCGTGTGGCGGCCGGGGTCGTCGCCGCCCCGCAAGTCACCTGGTAGGGCGGCCAGTTGGGCCCGGCGGTCACTCCCGCACCTCCGCCGGAGGCAACCGTCAGCCTGCCTCTCGCTCGGGTATCGCCGACTGTTCGCGGTCCGCGAGTCTTCGCAGCATCTCCAGGACCCGGTCGCGGGACTCGTCCGCCGCGTCGATGGCCTCCATGCACTGCCAGTACGTGCCCTCGTCGTCCGCCGCGCAGGCGATGCCGACGAGGGCGATGCCGACCTCGCCGAGCAGGATGCCGAGGCACAGCAGGGCGAGGCGGGCATCGCCCAACTCCGTGAGCTGGGCCGCCCGTAAGTCCTCCACGGCGAGCACGGGGGTGTCGAGCACTCCGCAGCCCCGGCCCGCCAGTTCGGTCAACCCCAGTGCCTCGCCCCGCAGTTCCGGTGGGCCGAAGACCGCGAGGCGGCTGCCTATCGCCTGGGCGAGGGCCTGCGCCTGCCACACCTCGGTCATGGTCTCCGGCACGTCGCCGCTTCCGGCCAGGGCGCGCCTGCTCGTCACGATGAGCCGCATCGCGTCCATGCGCTGCCCCCGTCATATCCCGGCGTGCTGTTCGCACGCCCGCCCGAACTCCCTAGTCCATTACCCAGAGTGAGGGTGCCTGAGACGAAAAGCCAGTGGAAGGCGGAAATCTGTGGACAACAAATCGGTTGCGGGCAGATGAATGACTCCGGAGAGTGAAAATGGACGCGCCGGCTCCCCTGAGTGATCGGCTACGGCGCCGGGAACCTGTGTTCGTTCCGGTCGATCTTCGCGTCGAGCGCGGCGAGCGGGTCGATGCCGAGCACCTCGCACAGTTGCAGCAAGTACGCGAGCACATCGGCGACTTCGTCCGTCACCCGGTGCGCGGTGTCCGGGTCGTCCATGACCCGCGTCGACTCCTCCGGGGTCAACCACTGGAAGATCTCGACCAGTTCGGAGGCCTCCACGCTGAGCGCGGCGACGAGGTTCTTGGGGGTGTGGTACGGCTGCCAGTTCCGCGCGGCCGCGAACTCGGCCAGTCTGCGCTGCAGTTTCGCCACGTCGAGATGTTCTGTCACGGCTCCAGGTGTACCACTGTGACACCGTCGACTTCGGCGGCCCAGGACGCGTCGCTCACCGCGCCGACCAGCCGGATGTGCCCGCGCTCGCACATCCGCGCCGCGAGCCGCAGCAGTTCGGCCCGTTGCCGTACGTCGACTCCCCGGTCGAGGCCGTCGGCGAGGACGGTGAGGGTCTGCATCGCGGCCGGGACCTCGCCGGGCGGGTCGACCTCCAGCACGCCGGGGCCGGTGAGGAGCACCAACGCGAGGGCCGCGTACCGGAGTTCACCGTCACCGAGCCGCTCGAAGGCGGTGCGGGGGCCGTCGCCCCGGTCGAGGACCGCGCGGAGCATCCCGTCCCGCAGAGGTTCCGCGAGCACATCCACCACGGGTCCGGCGCACCCGGTCCGCACCGCCGTGACGAGCTGCGCGTGCCGTTGCCCGCACTCGCTCCGGGTGCGCCACAGCACGTCGGCGAGGTTGGAGCAGTCCCGCAGCAGCCGGCCGTCGCCGATCGGCACGGCCGCGCGCATCCGCTCGGGGGCCGGGTCGCAGGCGAAGACGGAGCGCAGGGCGACCACCATCTGTTCGGCGGCGGCGAGGACTTGGCGCTGTCCGTCCGTCTTGCCGGCGACCCGCAACGGCAGCAGCGCGGTACCGAGCCGGTCGTCCGGCAGCGGGGCGCGGGTGACCGGGGACGAACCCCCGGTATGCCAGGCGGCCTGCACCGAGCGGCGCGAGGGGTCCCGCAGGGCGGTCTCCAGGAGGACCAGCCCGTTCGCCGTCAACCGCTCCCCCACGATGCGCAGTTCGGGCTCGGCCTGCACGGCGACATCGAGCCGAACCGGCCCCTCGGGCCCGTCCGCCGTACACCCGATCCGGAACCCACGCCGCCGCTGGGCATCGGGCCGCGCCCGCTCCGGAACACACCCGCGGGGGTCCGGGAACACCTCCCCCACCTCACTTCCACCCCCGAGCCGCGCGAGAGCCTCGTAGGCCCGCAGCACACTCGTCTTCCCGGACCCGCTGGGCCCGGCGAAGAGAGTGAGCGGCCCGAGCGAGAATCCAGCCCCACGATGCGCGGCGAACGCGGACAGCCGCAACTCGGCGAGATGGGGCCGACCGGGCCGCGGGACGCTGACCGGCACGGGCGCCTCGGGCGCGGGCCGAGCCAGGCGGGCGACGGCTTTCGAAGACCGCCCCTGCGGCGGCACCCCCTCCGACCGCCCAGGTGACTCGGGCGGCCCGGAGCTCGGGGAGGACTCAGGCGGCTGCGGCGACGGGGACGACCCGGGCGGCTGCGGCGACTGTGCTGGCGCGGTCATATCCGGACCGTAGGCCTCCGCCGTCAGGCGAACCGTTCCGCCCGGGGGACCTTCCTACGATCGAGCGACCGGGCCCCGCCGCACACGGGTGGGCTCACACGCCCGGGACCCCCGCGCCCTCCATCAGCCCCCGCACTTCCGTCCCCGGCGGTGTGAGCAGAAACACATTCCGGTCGACACGGGTCATCCCGCTCGACAGGCCGAAGACGACGCCCGTGCTGAAGTCCAGCACCCGCTTGGCGACCTCCGTCTCCGCGCCGGTCAGGTCGAGGAGCACCGGTACGCCCGCCATCAGGGTCTCCGCGACCTCGCGGGCGTCCCCGAACACGTTCACGCGGAGGACGACGAAACGGCGGCGCGGCTCGGTCTCGGCCTCGGGTATGGAACGGTGGCTCACGGCCGAGGGCCAGGCGTCCCGGCCTCGCAGCGGCACTACCTGGGCGAGCCCTTCCCACTGTTCGTCGGTGACATCGTGGCTGTTCACCGGCATGCTCCGTCCTGGGTCGCGCTGGCAGTCTGCATCCGGCAATTGTTGCGCACTGTCACCCGTTCGGCCCAACAGCGACACACTCCGCGACAAGATCGGACCATATCTCGTCCGCATCTCACAGCGACCCCCAGCCCGTTGTGCAGCGGGCGTAACCCCTCATGATCGAGCCGCGTGACATCGGCGTAACGGGCAATTCGTACGGTCGACGCCATGACGACGAGCCCGGCGAGCCTCCAGACGCAGCAGGTACGGACGGTCTGCTCGTACTGCGGTGTGGGCTGCGGCATGCTGCTCGACGTCGGGGCGGGTCCGGACGGCAGGCGTACGGTCCTCAAGGCGTCCGGCGACAAGGCGCACCCGGCGAACGCGGGCCGGCTCTGCACCAAGGGCGCGACCACGGCCGAGATGCTCACCGCACCCGGCCGGCTGACCGGCGCCCTGGTGCGGGACGAGCGCGGCGAGGAGCCGGTGCCCACGCCCATGGCCGACGCGATCGCCGAGACCGCACGGCGGCTGCGGGAGATCGTCGACGAGCACGGGCCGGACGCCGTCGCTCTCTATGTCTCCGGGCAGATGAGCCTGGAGGCGCAGTACTTGGCGAACAAGCTGGCCAAGGGGTTCATACGGACGAACCAGATCGAGTCCAACTCCCGTCTGTGCATGGCGAGTGCGGGCGCCGGCTACAAGTCGTCGCTCGGCGCGGACGGGCCGCCGGGATCGTACGAGGACTTCGAGCGCGCGGATGTGTTCCTGGTCATCGGCTCGAACATGGCCGACTGCCATCCGATCCTCTTCCTGCGGATGATGGAACGGGTCAAGGCCGGCGCCAAGTTGATCGTCGTCGATCCGCGCAGGACCGCCACGGCGGCGAAGGCCGACCTGTTTCTGCAGATCGCGCCGGGCACCGATCTCGCCCTGCTCAACGGCCTGTTGCGGCTGCTGCACGAGAACGGCCACACCGACCCGGAGTTCATCGCCGCGCACACCGAGGGCTGGGAGGCGCTGCCCGAGTTCCTCGCGGACTACGCGCCGGACGCCGTCGCCGCCCTCACCGGTCTCGCCGAGGACGACATGCGTACGGCGGCCCGGCTCATCGGTGAGGCGGGCGAGTGGATGAGCTGCTGGACGATGGGGCTCAACCAGTCAACGCACGGCACCTGGAACACCAACGCCCTCATCAACCTGCATCTCGCGACGGGCGCGATCTGCCGTCCGGGCAGCGGGCCGTTCTCCCTCACCGGCCAGCCGAACGCGATGGGCGGCCGTGAAATGGGCTACATGGGACCGGGGTTGCCGGGCCAGCGGTCCGTACTCGTCGAAGCGGAGCGGGAGTTCACCGAGGAACTGTGGGGCCTGCCGCCGGACACGCTCCGCGCGGACGGCGTCGGCCGTGGCACCGTCGAGATGTTCCAGAAGATGGCCGACGGCGACATCAAGGCCTGCTGGATCATCTGCACCAACCCGGTCGCCTCGGTCGCCAACCGACGGACCGTCATCGAGGGCCTGGAAGCAGCCGAGTTCGTCGTCACCCAGGACGTCTTCACCGACACCGAGACCAACGCCTACGCCGACGTCGTCCTCCCCGGCGCGATGTGGACCGAGGCCGAGGGCGTCCTCATCAACAGCGAGCGCAATCTCACCCTCGCCCGCCCGGTCGTCGACCCGCCCGGCGAGGCGACGGCCGACTGGCGGATCATCGCGGCCGTCGCCTGCGCGATGGGGTACGAGAAGGGCTTCTCCTACGACAGCGCCGAGGAAGTCTTCGAGGAGATACGGCAGTTCTGGAACCCGGTGACCGGCTGGGATCTGCGCGGGGTGACCTACGAGCGGCTGCGGAGCACGCCCGTGCAGTGGCCGGCCGCCGAGGAGGGCGGGCCGGACCGCAATCCCATCCGGTATGTGGGCGGGGGCGAGTTGAAGTTCCCGACCGCCAGTGGGCGTGCCGTCTTTCATGCCCGGCCGCACATGCCGGCCGCCGAACTGCCGGACGACGACTACCCGTTCGTGCTGAACACCGGGCGCTTGCAGCACCAGTGGCACACGCTGACGAAGACGGGCAAGGTCGCCAAGCTGAACAAGCTGAACCCCGGGCCGTTCGTGGAGCTGCATCCCGAGGACGCGCGGGAGTTGGGGATCGCGGAGGGTGACTCGGTGGAGGTCGCGTCGCGGCGGGGTCGGGCGGTGCTGCCGGCCGTGGTGACCGACCGGGTGCGGCCGGGGGGCTGTTTCGCGCCGTTCCACTGGAACGACCTCTTCGGCGAGTATCGATGCGTCAACGCGGTGACGAGCGACGCGGTGGATCCGGTGTCGTTCCAGCCGGAGTTCAAGGTGTGCGCGGTGTCGCTGGCGAAGGTGGCGAGCGCGCCGGCACCGGCAAAGGCTCCGGCGGAGGTGGTGGTGCCGGCCGCGGTGATCCCGGGCGCCAATCCCTTCGGGCTCGATCCCGCTCCCCCGCCCGTCCTCACCGCGCAGGAACGCCTTTACCTGACCGGCTTCCTCGCGGGCATCGAGTCCGGCTCCCCCGGTGTGCCGACGCTTCCGCCGGACGCGCCCTTCAGCGCCGAACACGCCTTGTGGGTCAACGGTGTTCTCGCCGGGATGTATTCGCGGTCGGCGTCTGCTCCGGCGCAACGGCCGCAGTCCGGGCGGCAGATAGTCGTCCTGTGGGCCTCGCAGACCGGCAACGCCGAGGAGGTGGCGGCGGCCACCGCCGAGCGGCTCGGCTCGGCCGGGCACCGGGCGACTCTGGTCGGCATGGACCAGGCCGACGTCGGCGCGCTCCCGGCCGACGCCGATCTCCTCTTCATCACCAGCACGTTCGGCGACGGCGACGCGCCCGACAACGGCTCCGGCTTCTGGGACACGCTGGCCGGGGAGCAGGCGCCGCGCCTGGACGGGGTGCGGTTCGCGGTGCTTGCCCTGGGCGACTCGTCGTACGACGACTTCTGCGGGCACGGGCGTCGACTGGACGCGCGGCTGGACGAGTTGGGCGGGGTGCGGCTGACCGACCGTACCGACTGCGAGCCGGACTTCGAGCCCTCGGCGGACGCCTGGCTGGGTCAGGTGCTCACGGCGCTGGGCGCCGACGCCGAGACGACGGTGGGCGCCGACACCGAGGCCCCGAAGTCACCGCCCCGCGCCCCCAAACCCGCGCCCGCCGCCGCCCGGCTCGTCGGCAACCGGCTGCTCAGCCGGCCCGGCGCGGGCAAGGAGGTCCGGCGGTTCACCTTCGACACCAGTGGGATCGACCTGACGTACGAGGCCGGTGACGCGCTCGGTGTGCGGCCGGTCAACTCGCCCGCTCTGGTGGAGGAGTGGCTGACCGTCACCGGCGCCGATGCCTCGACGGTCGTAGAGGTAGCGGGTGTTGGCTCCTTCCCTTTCGCCGAAGCCTTGTACCGACAGTTGGACATCACCCGGATCACCCCGGACCTGCTGCGGTTCGTGGCCGAACGGGCGCGGGACGACCGGGAGTTGCGCAGGCTGCTGCGGCCCGACAACAAGGACGGGCTCGCGCAGTGGAGTTGGGGGCGGCAGGCGGTGGACGTGCTCGCCGAGTATCCGGTGAAGGCGTCCGCCGAGGACTGGGCCGGGGTGCTCAAGAAGCTTCAGCCGCGCCTGTATTCGATCTCCTCCAGCCCGCTCGTCGACCCGCACAGTGTCTCGCTGACGGTGTCGGTGGTGCGCTACGAGAATCTCGCCGGGCGGCCGCGCGGCGGGGTGTGCTCGCCGTTCCTCGCCGACACCGATCCGGCGGCGGGGACGGAGGTGCCGGTGTTCGTGCAGCGCTCGCCGCACTTCCGGCCGCCGACCGACGCGGCGACGCCGATGGTGATGGTGGGGCCGGGGACGGGGGTGGCGCCGTTCGTCGGGTTCCTCCAGGAGCGGCGGGCGCTCGGGCATCAGGGGCCCAACTGGCTGTTCTTCGGGGAGCAGCACCGGGCGACGGACTTCTACTACGAGGAGGAGCTGACGGAGTTGCTGGCCGAGGGCACGCTCGCCCGGCTCGACACGGCCTTCTCCCGTGACCAGCGCGCCAAGGTGTACGTACAGGACCGGATGCGGGAGCACGGGCCGGAGTTGTGGCACTGGTTGCAGGAGGGTGCCCACTTCTATGTGTGCGGGGACGCCTCGCGGATGGCGAAGGACGTGGACCGGGCGCTGCGGGACATCGCGGTCGCGCACGGCGGGCTGGACGAGACCGAGGCGGGCGCGTATGTGAAGCAACTGGCGGCGGCGAAGCGGTATGTGCGCGATGTTTACTGAATGAACTGATGGCCACCGCCGGTTGAACAAAGTCGTTCGACTTTGCCCCTTTTGGGCGACAACGAGGCCTTCTTACCGGTCTCATACCCGGCTCTTCACGATTGCCGCCACCTCGCTCACCGCGCCGGATTAGCGTTCTGTGCTGTGCACTTGGCAGAAACACCACAGGTGGCACCCGGTCGGCGGACACAGTCGGCGGTGTCCGCCCCGGAACCTCCCGCGCAGTGGCACCGGATCCTGACCCTGCTCGCCGACATCAGTCTGTTCATCGGTGTCCGCCCGGTGTGGACGCAGGCCGCCGGCCACCGCCTCGTCGTGGCGGCGGTCGTCTCGCTCTGCTACGCCTCGATCCTGGTGTGCGGTGTGCTGGCCCTGGTGGTCCGCCGGGCCCGGTCGCTGGCCCGGATCGATCTCGCCGTCCTGGTGACCGCGGTCCTGCTCGCCCTGTCCGCTTGGTCCGTGTTCCACGGCGGCGGCGACGAGGCGGTCCTCACCACCCAGGCCGCCAAGGAACTGGTCGCCGGGCACCCGATCTACGGCCAGGCCTGGCCGTGGCTCTTCCACTCCGGGGGTGTCGCGCTCACCCCGACGGTGACCGGCGGCTACGACTACACCTACGGCTACCCCCCGTTGGAGACGCTGCTGACGGCGCCCCTGCTGTGGATCGGGCACGGCGGCGCGCCCGCGACGGCCGTCGCCACCGGCGCGCTCGTCGCCGCCGCGGTCCTCATGTGGCGGCTGCTGCCCACACAGTGGCGGTCGGCGGCCACCCTGGCCTGCCTCGGCCTCGGCCTGCTTCCCACCTACGGCCGCCAGGGCTATCCCGCCGTCCTCGCGATGGCGTTGCTGGTGCCGGTGGTGATCCGCTGGCCCCGGATCGGCAGCGGCGGCCGGCTCGGCCGTGCCGGGATCGCCCAGGCGGCGTGTCTGGGGGCGGCCTGCGCGGCACAGCAACTCCCCTGGTTCCTGACGCCGTTCCTGCTCGCCGGGATCTATGCGATGCGGCGCGGTGAACTCGGCGCGCGGCAGGCCGCGTTGGTGGTGCTGCGCATCGTCGGGACCGCCGTCACCGTATGGCTGCTGATCAACACGTACTTCATCGTGAGCGAGCCGGGCACCTGGCTGACGGGCATCGCGCTGCCGCTGACACAGGGCGCGGTGGTGCACGGTCAGGGCCTGGTGGACATCTCGCTGTACTTCACCAATGGCAGCGACCGGCTCGACTGGTACTCCCACGCGAGCATGCTGCTGGCGGCGGGCCTGCTCGTCGTGTTCGTGCTGTTCGTACGGCGGTTGGGGCCGGCGGCGACCGTGCTGCCCTGGTGCGCCTTCTATCTGGCGACGCGTTCGCAGGACGGCTACTACCTGCTGATGACCCCGCTGTGGCTGGCCTCGGCGGTCACCGCGCCGCTCTCGGAGTTCCGTACGGCGTGGCAGCCGCGCCCCCGGCTGCTGTCGGGCCCGCACCGCCGCCGGGCCAGGGTCGCGGCGGCCGTGCTCCTTCTCACGCCCGCACTGGCGAGCGCCGCGGTGGCGGCGACGGGGACACCACCGATGACCATGAGACTCACCGGGGTCCGGCGCGCCCTGCCCACCGTCGTGACCAGGCTGACCGTCCGGGTGACCAACGCCTCCGGCACGGCCCTCACCCCGCACTACACCCTGACCACCGGCCAGGGCATGAGCAGGTTCTGGTCCCAGGTGGGCGGTCCGGCGACCCTGCCCGCGCACAGTACGCGGACCATCGAACTCCGGCCGCCCAGTGGGACGTTCACGCTTCCCCACAAGAAGGTCCGCATCCGGGTGCGCGCCTTCACCGCGGTCCCGCAGACGCTGTCCAGCTCGGACATCCGGCTGCGGCCCGGGAGTTGACGGCCGGTCAGGCAGCCCTGCGCAGGAAGCGGAGCGTGGTGGTGACGGTGGTCAGCCCGCGCAGCATGCCGATCTGGTTCCAGCCCAGGCCGAACTGGTCGCGGTCCACGGTGAATTCGGCGTCCAGGGTGAGCGCCTCTCCGGTCGCGTCCTTGAGGCGGGCGGTGAAGGTCTGGGGACGGCTGATGCCGTGGACGGTCAGCTGACCGACGATGTGCACGGTGTCGCCGTCACGCAGTTCGGCGCTGCGCACCGCGAAGGTGATCTCCGGGAACTTCTCCACGTCGAACAGGTCGGCGGAGCGGAGGTGCTTGTCCCGCTTGGCGTTCTTGGTGTCCAGGGAGGCGGCGGCCAGGGTCAGCGTGCCGATCGCGGACCCGTCGGGCCGGACCTCGCCCTGACCGGTGACGGTACCGAAGGTGCCCTTCACATTGACCAGGCCCCACATCGTCTTGTGGCTGATGCCCACGGTGGAGGCGGCCTGGTCGAGCTGCCACACCCCGGTTTCGACGGCGACGGTCATGATCTCTCCCACTGGTTCCGATAGTCCAAATTTGAATGAGCCTCACGCTAGCCCATTATCCAAATATGGACAACCACTCCTCCAAAATTGGACAACAGGTAGACTCGGAACCATGGCCGACCCCGTTGAGCGCCCCGCCGACCAGCCCGAATGCCCCTCCATGCAGGGCGCCGGCCTGCTCCCTCCCGAGCTGCGTGCCTGGATGCTGCTACTGGCGGCGACGGGAGCGGTGGAGCAGGAGCTGCGCTCGGTCGTGAAGGGGAACCTCGATGTCTCGCACGACGAGTTCCTGGTGCTCTGCCTGCTCGCCGAGGAGCCCGAGGGGCTGCGCATGACCCGGATCGCCGACCTGCTCGGCCGCCCGAAGACCCGGCTGACCTACCAGATCGCCTGCCTCCAGCACGCGGGCCTGGTCACCCGCAAGTCGGTCTGCGGAGACAAGCGCGGAGTCGAGGTCGCCCTCACCGAGAAGGCCCGCCGACTGCTGGCGGAGTCGTCCGGAGCACTGCAGGAGACGGTGCGGCGAGCACTCGTACAGTTCGTCGGCCCGGCCCAACGCGAGGCCCTGTCCGCCCTGTTGCCGGACCTCACCGGCAACTGATCGGAACGACCGGCCCTAGCTCGACTCCCGCACCACCAGCCGGCACGGCACCGTGTGCAGCCCCGGTGCCGGGTCCGCGTCGATCGCCTCCAGGAGTCGCAGGGCCGCGATCCGGCCGATCTCGGCGAGGCTCATGTCGATCGTGGTGAGGGGTGGGCGGCTGGCCAGGGCCATGGTGTCCCAGTTGTCGTAGCCGACCACGGCGATGTCGGCGGGGACGCTCGCCCCGCGCTCGCGCAGCGCGTCCGTCACACCGCGCGCGATCTGGTCGTTGCCGCAGAAGAAGGCGTCGGTTTCGGGCGCCGTGCGCAGCACCGCGTCGGCCGCGCGGCGGCCCCAGGCCTCGCTCCACTCGCCGAAGTGGACGCGCCCGGTGGCGAGTTCGAGCCCGGCACTCTTCAAGTGATCCCCCGCGAACCGGGCCCGGTCGCGGGCGGCGGCGTGGTGGGCCGGGCCGGTGATGTGCGCGATCCGGGTGCGGCCGGTGGCCAGCAGATGCTCCACGGCCAGGCGGGCGCCGCCTTCGTCGTCCGAGACGACGGAGGTGTCGTCGGGGTCGGTGGACGGGGACAGCGCGTAGACCACCGGGACCTCGTCGACGCCGGTCAGCGGCGGGCGCGGGTCGGTGCGGCGGCCGGTGACGATGATGCCGTCGACACGGCGGTCCATGAGGTTGCGCAGATGGTGCTGTTCGCGGATGGCGTCGCCGCGGGTGTCGCACAGCAGCACGGAGATCTTGCCGGCCCCGAGCGCGTCCTCGGCCCCCAGCAGCACGGGTGTGCTGAACCGCCCGATGCCGTCCGTGGTCATCAGGCCGACCGTCCAACTCCGGCCGGTGTGCAGGCTCTGCGCGTACTGGTTGGGCCGGAACCCGAGCGTCTCCACCGCGTCCAGCACCCGCTGCCGGGTCTCCGGCCGCATCCGTCCGCCGCCGTTCAACGCCTTCGACGCGGTGCCCACACTGACGCCCGCGAGCGCGGCCACATCGGCGAGTCTGGCCCGCCCCGCGGAGGGTGAACGAGGAGCAGAGGTCACAGGCAATCCTTTTCCTTCACGGCGGCGGTGACGTCCTCATCGGCGACAGTAGCAGTCCTTTGACAAGGCGAAAAAGCTCCGTCGCGCTACTTGACCCGGATCCGTCTCCTCCCCTCTACTCTCCGCTAGGAAAACGATTGCGCGACATGAACCGGAGAGCCATGCCCCCCATGCCCCGCACTCCTTCCGCCCCGTCCCCCGCCGGCCCGATCCGGCTCGGCCCGGGCGCCCGCGCGGCGCTGCGTCCCGCCGCCGCCCACATCACCGCGGGCTTCTGGCACACCCGCCGCGAGGTCAACGCCAGGGTGTCCCTCCCCCAGGGCCCCGGCCTGCTGGAGTCGGCGGGCAATCTGCACAACCTGCGGCTGGCCGCCGGGACCACCGAGGGCGAGTACCGGGGCGCGTACACGTTCGTCGACACGGACGTCTACAAGTGGCTGGAGGCCGCCTCCTGGCAACTCGCCGGCCACGCCGACGAGGAGCTGACTGCCGAGGTCGACCGGATCAACGCCCTGGTCGCCGAGGCCCAGCAGCCCGACGGCTACCTCAACACCTGGTTCCAGGTCCATCAGGACGGCGCCCCCTTCCAGAACCTGCGCTGGAGCCACGAGTTGTACTGCGCCGGCCATCTCATCCAGGCGGCCGTGGCCCATCACCGGGCCACCGGCCGACCCGAACTCCTCGACGTGGCACGGAAGTTCGCCGACCACCTCGGTCAGCTCTTCGGCCCGCCCGGCAGCGGCCGTCCGATCGACGGCATCGACGGCCACCCGGAGGTCGAGACCGCCCTGGTCGAGCTGTACCGGGAGACAGGACAGCGCGAATACCTCGATCTGGCGGGCTACTTCGTCGACCGGCACGGCCACGGCCTGCTCGACGGCGCGGCCTACTGGCAGGACCGCGTCCCGGTGCGCGAGGCCACGAGCGTCGAGGGCCACGCCGTACGGCAGTTGTATCTGCTGGCCGCCGTCGCCGACCTGGCCGCAGAGACGGACGATCCCGAACTGCGGTCCACCGCCGAGCGGTTGTGGCATGCGATGACCACGACCAAGACCCATCTCACGGGCGGACTGGGCGCGCACCACGACGAGGAGGACTTCGGCGACCCGTACGAACTCCCCAACGAGCGCGCCTACTGCGAGACCTGCGCGGC
>NZ_JBEXDX010000038.1:0-92251 GCF_040605995.1 Streptomyces sp. NPDC005492 | reverse complement strand
CGCGACGGCCACACCGACACCGGCGGCGACCAGTCGGCCCGCCGCACCCGCTGGTTCCGCTGCGCCTGCTGCCCACCGAACGTCATGCGCCTGCTGGCCTCGCTGGAGCACTACCTCGCCTCCACCGACGCCACCGGCCTGCAGATCCACCAGTACGTCACCGGCCGCTACGCGGGCGTCCTGGACGGCGACCCGGTCGCGGTGACCGCCGAGACCGACTACCCCTGGCACGGCACGATCGGCCTGACCGTGGAGCAGTCGCCCCAGGACCGCCCCTGGACGCTCTCCCTGCGCGTTCCGCAGTGGTGCCACGAGTACCGTCTCCGGTGCGGCGACACGGTCTACGACCAGACCGACGCCCCCGTCAGCGACGGCTGGCTGCGCCTTGAGCGCACCTGGGTCCCCGGCGACCAGGTCGTCCTCGAACTCGTCCTCGCACCCCGCCTGACCGAGGCGGACCCGCGCGTGGACGCCGTACGCGGCTGTGTCGCGATCGAACGCGGACCGCTCGTGTACTGCCTGGAGCAGGTCGACCACCCCGGTGGTGGTCTGGACGACATGGTCATCGACACCACAGTGCCGCCGGCCGTGAAGGACCGCCCCGACCTGCTCGGCGGTGTCGTCACCGTCGTGGCCACCGGACACCGCCGGCACATCCCCGACCGGGGCTGGTGGCCGTACACCCCCGCCGAGCCCGACGCCTCCGCCGATGTGGCGTCGGCGGGGGACCCGGTCGAACTGACCGCCATCCCCTACTACGCGTGGGCCAACCGCCAGGACGGCAGCATGCGCGTCTGGCTGCCCACCTCCTGACGACCCGCTCCTCTCCCGCCGCTCCGCCCCGCCCCTCCTCCTCACCCTCTACGCACCACCCCAAAGACAACGAGGTCACCGTGAGAAACACCCGCCGCACCCTGATAGCCGCCCTCGCCGTCATCGGCACCCTGGCCTCCGCCACCGCCTGCGGCGGCGGCTCCAGCTCCTCGGGCTCCTCCTCCGGCGCGTCCGGGAAGACGTACACCTTCTGGGACCCGTACCCCCAGTTCGACGCCTCCTCGGCCTGGGGCAAGCTCGTCAGCAAGTGCGGCACCGACGCCGGTGTCACGATCAAGCGCACCGGTATGGACACCTCGGACCTGGGCAACAAGGCGCTGCTGGCCGCCCAGCAGGGCAACGCGCCCGACGTGATGCTGGTGGACAACCCGGTCGTCTCCACGCTGGTGGAGGCGGGGATCCTCAACAAGACCAGTGACCTCGGTCTGAACACGTCGTCGATCCAGAAGAACATCATCGGGGCCGGCACCATCGACGGCGCCTCCTACGGTGTTCCCATCGGCGCCAACACCCTCGCCCTCTACTACAACAAGAAGGTCCTGTCCGCGGCCAAGGTCGACCCCGCCTCCATCAAGGACTGGGCCTCGCTCACGGCCGCCCTGAAGAAGGTCAAGTCGGCCGGCAAGAAGGGCATCACCTTCTCGGCGATCAACACGGAGGAGGGCAGCTTCCAGTTCCTGCCCTGGTTCTGGGGCGCGGGCGGTGACCTCACCAAGCTCAACTCGTCGAAGGGTGTGGCCGCGCTGTCGCTGTGGAAGCAGTGGGTGGACGCCGGGTACGCACCGAAGGACGTCCTGCAGAACACCCAGACCACCAGCTGGCAGGAGTTCGCCACCGGCGACTACGCGTTCAGCGAGAACGGCACCTGGCAGCTGGGCAACGCGGAGAAGGCCGGCTTCGGTTACGGCGTGATCAGCATCCCGGGACAGAACGGCGGTTCGGCGCCGGTGCCGACCGGCGGCGAGTTCGCCACCGTCCCGGTACAGAAGGACACCGCGCGCTACGACGTCAGCAAGAAGATCGTCACCTGTCTGACCAGCGACGCGAACCTGCTGCCCACCGACACGACCCTCGCGTATGTCGCTCCCACCGCCGCGGTGCAGGCCGAGCAGGTCAAGCAGAACCCGAAGCTCAAGCCGTGGGTGGCCGCGGTGGCCGCGGCGCGCGGTCGTACCAGCGGCGGTCTGGGCACCAAGTACCCGACCATCTCGCAGCCGATGTGGACCGCTGTGCAGGACGCCCTGTCCGGCGGCAAGAGCCCGCAGTCCGCCCTCGACACGGCGCAGACGGCCGCCGCCAAGGGCAACGGCTGACACCGACAGCCGACGCTCGCGGGGCACGTCGCGCTGTAGCAGCCAAGGGGGATCGGGGAAGCGGCGGTCGGGGCACGACCGTGAGGGCACGTGCCCTGGTCCGCCGCCCCACCCCCGGCCCCGTCGCCTGAGCCGCGCCCGCCCCGGGCACCTCCATCCGCACCCAGGAGTTCGCATGACCCTCGCCCGCGTCGACCGCCGCTCTCGGCGGTCCCCGGCAAGTCCCGGGGCGCCCGGCCTCGACGACCGGAAGGGCATTTCGGCGCTCAGGCGCCGCCAGAGCCGCAGAAACCTGCTGACCGCGCTGGCTTTCGTCGCCCCGCTGATCGCCTACCTCGCCGCGTTCTACGTCTATCCGCTCTACCGCAACCTGGACCTGAGCCTGCGCGACTACACCGTCCGGTCCTTCGTCGCGGGCGACGCGCCGTTCTCCGGCCTGGACAACTTCCGCACGGTGCTTGACAACCCGAGCTTCGGTCCGGCGATGCGCCACACCATGGTCTTCACCCTCGTGTCGATCGTGTTCCAGTACGCGGCCGGACTCGCCCTGGCGGTCTTCTTCAACCGGCACTTCCGCCTCGCACCCACCCTGCGCGCGCTGTTCCTCATCCCGTGGCTGCTGCCGCTGATCGTGTCGGCGTCGACCTGGTCGTGGATGCTCAACAGCGAGTCCGGTGTCGTCAACTACGCCCTCCACCTGGTCGGGGTCACGCCGGTCGACTGGCTCACCTCGCCCAACTGGGCGCTCACCTCGGTGATCATCGCGAACATCTGGATCGGCATCCCGTTCAACCTCGTCATCCTCTACAGCGGCCTGCAGAACATCCCCGGCGAGCTGTACGAGGCGGCCTCGCTGGACGGCGCGAGCGCCTGGCAGCAGTTCCGGCGCATCACCTTCCCGCTGCTGCGCCCGGTGTCCGCGATCACGCTGCTGCTCGGGCTGGTCTACACGCTCAAGGTGTTCGACCTGATCTGGATCATGACCAAGGGCGGTCCCGGCGACGCCTCCTCTACCCTGGCGACCTGGTCCTACCAACTCGGCTTCGGCACCCTGCTGCCCAAGTTCGGCCCCGGGGCCGCGGTCGGCAACATCCTCATCCTCATCGCCCTCGTGTTCGGGCTGCTCTACATCCGCGTCCAGAGGAGGCAGGAAGCATGACCGCCGCCCGCGCCGGCATCTGGCGCTCACGCCGCAACACCACCATCGGTGTCCTGCTCACCGCGCTGATGCTGTTCCCGGTGTACTGGATGCTCAACGTGTCCCTCACCCCGCAGCAGGACATGCGCAAGACCCCGCCCGACCTGCTCCCGCTGCACCCCACCTTCGAGGGCTACCGGGCCGTCCTCGACGACCAGATGCCCTACCTCGGCACCAGCCTGCTCATCGGCCTCGGCACGGTCGCCCTCACCCTCCTCCTCGCCGCCCCGGCCGGCTTCGCCCTGGCCAAGCTGCGGCCCCGCGGCACCGGCCTGCTCGGCCTGCTCCTCCTGGTCGCCCAGATGGTCCCCGGCATCGTCATGGCGATGGGCTTCTACGGCATCTTCCTCGACGTCGGCCTGCTCAACTCCTGGTGGGGGCTGATCATCGCGGACTCCACCATCGCCGTGCCCTTCGGCGTCATGATCTTCACCGCGTTCATGTCGGGGATTCCCAGCGAGCTGATCTCTGCGGCCCGCATCGACGGGGCGGGCACCTTCCGCACCTTCTGGTCGATCGTCCTGCCGGTGAGCCGCAACGCCCTCGTCACGGTCTCGCTCTTCAGCTTCCTGTGGGCCTGGTCCGACTTCGTCTTCGCCAACACCCTCGACGGCGGCGGCGACCTGCGCCCGATCACCCTCGGCATCTACAAGTACATCGGCAACAACAACCAGGAATGGAACGCGATCATGGCCACCGCCGTCGTCGCTTCCATCCCCGCGGCCGTCCTGCTGGTCCTCGCCCAGCGCTACGTGGCCGCGGGCGTGACCGCGGGCGCGGTCAAGGACTGACACCCGATGCCCGCCGACCCCGGGCCACCGAACAGGCGGAGCCGAGCCCCACCCCGCGTCGCCGTGAACCCGTCACACGACACGACCGTCCGGACGCGACCGGCCGGGCCACCGGTCCCGCCCCCCACTGCGCTGCGCTTTCACCTTCTCGCCCCTCCTCAGGAGAGCCGCTGATGTCATACCTGAGCCACCGCTCCATTCCCCTCAGCCGTAGCAGAATGCCCGGCGGTCGTGCCACCGCCGCCGTCCTGGCCACCGCGCTGGCCGGCACCGCCGCGCTCCTCGCGGGCACACCCGCCCAGGCCACTCCCACCTCGTCCACGACCCTCGTCGTCAACGCCAACCAGACCCTGCGCTCCGTCACCCACGTCGCGACCGGCAGCCTCTACGGCCTCGCCGGCGACAGCACTCCCGCCGACAGCCTGGTCACTCCGCTGAGTCCCAACACCTTCGTCCAGATGGCCCCCGGCGGCTCCCAGCTCCCCAACGGCGAGCCCGCCCCGGCCGGCGACTCTCTGGTCGTCGCCGCGAAGGCCGCACGTGCGGGCGCCAAAGTGGTCGTACGCATGCCGGACTGGTATCCGAACTTCCCCTACAAGTGGGTGAGTTGGAGCGACTGGCTGTCCGCCGTGGACAAGCAGGTCGCGTCCGTGAAGTCCTCCGGCGCCACCAACATCGCCGCCTACGAGCTGTGGAACGAGCCCGACTGGACCTGGGACACCACCAACGCGGGCGCCTTCGACGCCGGTTGGGCCCGCACGTACAACGAGGTCCGCGCCAAGGACGCCGGCACGCCGATCCAGGGCCCGAGTTACTCGGCGTGGAACCTGAGCTGGATGACCACCTTCCTCACCGACGCCAAGGCCAGCGGCACCGTCCCCGACGTCATCGCCTGGCATGAACTCTCGGGCAGCCAGAACATCGCCGCCGACGTCGCCGCCTACCGGTCGCTGGAGTCGAGCCTCGGCATCAGCCCGCGCCCGATCTCCATCGAGGAGTACGGCACGCCCTCCGAGATGGGCAACTCCGGCGCCCTCATCGGCTACGCCGCCAAGTTCGAGCGGGCCGGCGTCCACGACGCCGAACTCGCCTTCTGGAACCACTACGGCACCCTCGGCGACACCCTCACCGACACCGGCGGCTCGCCCAACGGCTCGTACTGGACGTACAAGTGGTACGGCGAGATGTCCGGGAACATGCTGGTCACCACGCCTCCCGCACAGACCGGCATAGACGGGATCGCCTCCCTCAACGGCTCGGGCAACCAGATCAGGGTCGTCGCGGGCGGCTGCACCGGCTCCTGCGCGGTCAAGGTCAACGGCCTGTCCTCGCTGTCCGCCTTCGGCAGCACGGTCCACGTCAAGCTGGAGTACAGCCCGGGTACCGGGCGTACGACGGCCTCCTCCGGCCCGGTCACCATCTCCGACGCCGACTACGCGGTCTCGGGCGGCTCCATCACCGTGCCGGTGACGATGAACGCCTCCGACGGCTACCACCTGGTGATCACCCCCAGCGGTACCTCCACCTCGCTGGCCGGGCGCTACCAGATCACCAACAAGAACAGCGGCCTGGCCCTGGACACCAGCGGCGCGGGCACCGCGGCGGGCACCGCGGTCGTCCAGTCCACGTCCACCACCGGCACCGACCAGAACTGGACCCTGGTGTCCGCCGGCTCGGGCCTGTACAAGATCGTCAACCAGAAGAGCGGTCTGCTCCTCGGTATCCAGAACGCCGGTACCAGCGACGGCGGCACCGCGCTGATCTGGAGTGACAACGGCACCGCCGACCACCTCTGGCAGCTCATCCCGGCCGCAGGCGGCTACTACAAGATCGCCAACTACAACAGCGGTCTCCTGCTGGGCGTGAACAACATGAGCACCACCTCCGGTGCCCAGGTCCTCCAGTGGTCCGACAACGGCACCGCCGACCACCTCTGGACCCTCACCACAAGGTAATACCGGCCCTCCCCGGAAATGGCCCCGCGCCCGCCGACTGTGGCAGGCGCGGGGCCGACGCTGGGGCGAGTTGTCCTTGAGCGCCGTCCTCCTAGAGGGAGTAGAGCGCCGAGATCTCCGTCGTGGTCAGCGCGCGCTTGTAGAAGTGCACGTCGTCCACTTGGCCGTTGAGCTGGTCCACGGACTTCTGGTTCCACATGGCGCGGCCGATCTCCGTGAGGCCGGGAGCCGTCCAGGGGGTGGTGAAGGACGCCGTACCGGCGAGGGTGCCGTTCACATAGAGCGACATCGTCTGGGCGGTGGCGTCATAGCTCGCGACCACCTGGTACCAGGTGCCGGCGGTCACCGCGGGGCCGGTGATGGTCGTCGCGGCGGACGAGCCGGAGTCGGCGGCGCGGGTCGTGTACGCGAGTTTGCCGCCCGCGAGTTGCAGATAGAACCCGCTCACGTAGTGACCGTCCGCCGACAGCACCGTCTGTGTCGTGCTCGTCGAGGTGAACTTCACCCAGGCGGCGGCCGTGTAACTGGCGCCGGTGTCAACGGCGTTGGCGTTGACGTCGACCTCGGTGTTCCGGGTGCCGTCGAGGCTGACGGCCGAGGCGCCGACCTTTCCGGCCGCCCAGGTCGCGTTGCCGTACAGGATGCCCTGCCGGTCGCCCGAGACCGAGTCGTTGACGCTGGTGCCGCTCGCCTCGTCGAGCGCGTAGTAGGTGCTGGCGTCGGTGCCGAGGGCGAAGGCCCGGTTCTTGGAGATCGCAGAAGGGATGAACTGCACGTCGTCGACAGCCCCGTTGACGAAGTCGACCGCCGCGCTGTTCCACAGGGCGCGGCCGATGGCGGTGTGCCCGGTCGCCTTCCAGCCGGAGGAGAAGGACGCCGATCCCGCCAACAGCCCGTTCACGTAGAGGCTGATGGTGTGGGCGCTCGCGTCGTAGACGCCGACCATGTGGTACCAGGTCCCGGTGGTGGCCGTCGCGCCGGTCACCGACGTGGCGGTGGCACCGGTCGAGTCACTGGAGCGGGCGGTGAACGCCAGCTTCCCGCCCGCGAGTTGGAGGTAGAAGGGGCTGATCTTCGTGCCGTCGATACTGGCGAAGGTCTGGTTCCCGGTGAGCGAGTTGAGCTTCACCCAGGCGGACACCGAATACGACGCGCTCGTGTCGAGCACCGTGTTCGGTACGTCTACGTAGCTGTTCGACGCCCCGGAGAGCGCGACCGCGTACGGGCTGGTCTTGCCCGTAGTCCAGGAGGCGCCGGCCTGGAGGGTGCCGGTGTTCGCGTGGTTGGTGACGTCGGGCGCCCGGGTGCCGGAACCCTGGTAGAAGGCGTAGCGGGCGCCGTACTGCGCGGTCGGCAGGGTCGTGCCCGAGCCGTTGAAGGCGCCGATGCTCGGGGCCGCCGTGGCGGAGACCGTGTTGCCGAAGAAGTCGCTGCCGCCGTTGCCGGAGACCAGCACGCCGGCGCCGATGGCCGGTGAGCCGGTCAGCAGCTTGTACGCGCTCGCGGTGCCGCTGCCGGTCGAGGCCCCGCCGGGTGCCACCAGCAGCGGATCGGCCGTCACCTTCGCGGTGTCGGTCGGCTCGGAGCTGGGATGGTTGCCGTAGAAGAGGTTGTGGGTCCAGGTGCCGCTCGACGAGTAACCGCCCGTGCCCAGCTTGTAGATGAGGTTGTTCGAGAAGACGATGTTGTTCCCGGACGCGGTGCCCGAGGTGATCGGCGCGTTGTTGTCCGCGCTCTGGTAGACGGTGTTGTTGTAGACCTGCGTGGTGCCGGTGGTGGTGAGGCCGGTCAGCTTCGCGAAGACCGCGGTCTGGATGCCGTCGTTCTGGCTGATGTTGTAGCGCACGATCGACGAGGTCGCGCCGAAGGACGGCCGGCAGCAGAACTCCAGCGCGCCGCCCGCGTTGTCGTGCGTGTAGTTGTACTGCACGATCACGCCGGTGTTGTCGTGGTCGATGTCGAAGCCGGTGCCGTCCTCGGCGATCTTCCCGTAGCGGCCCACCTCGTTGTACTGCCAGACCCCGCCCGTGTTCAGCGCCATCCACATCGCGGCGCCGCCGTAGCGGTAGCCGGTGTCGGTGACGGTGTTGTACTGCACGGTCGGCGCGTCGCAGAACACGCAGACGATGCCGTTGCCGCCCACGTCGTTCAGGGTGTTGTTCTGCACGACGACGTTCGACGTCGAGGTGGAGTGCCCGTATCCGTTGTACGAGCCGATGTAGACCCCGCCGGCGTCGACCTTGTTCATGGTGTTGCCCTGGATGAGGATGCCGTCCCAGCCGTTGTTCGCGTACGAGTCGCTGAGGTTGAAGGAGATCCCCGCGTCCTTGCTCGGCTGGAGCATGGTGCCGTCCCAGTAGCCGAGGACGTCGTGCAGGTTCAGGTTGAGGATGCTGATCCCGCTCAGGATGCCGCTGGTGTCGTTCTCCACCAGGACGCCGGCGCGGGCCGCCGCCGTGGTGGTGGTGTTGGTGACTTCGAGGTTCTGCACGGTCCAGTACTGCTGGTTGACGAGGTAGATCGCCGCGTCGACGCCGCCGCCGTTGATGGCCGGCTTCGCGCCGGAGCCGTAGTCGGAGATCACGATCGGGCTGCCGGACGCGCCCGATCCCAGCGGGTGCAGTTGCCCCGTCCAGGAGCCGCCGTCCTGGAAGAGGATCTGGTTGCCCGCCGCGAAGGTGGTCGCGTTGACGTTGGTGAGGGTCTTCCAGGCGGTGGCGGCGGTGCAGCCGTCGTTGGAGTCGCTGCCGGAGGCGGAGGAGACGTAGTAGGTGGTGCAGCCGGCGGCTTGGGCCGATGGAGCGGCGAGGGTCATGGAGGCGGTGACAAGGCAGAACGCCAGGATCGATATGACCAGGCGGAGTGCCGAGCGGGTTCTTCGCACAGCGGTGTCCCTTCTCTGTCGAGCAGCACTGTTCGCAGGAGGCAGACCGGGGCGGCGGTGTGCCGCCCCGGTCGGAGGGGGGTGGGTCAGAGGAGGCCGTCAGTGAGGTCGGTCAGGGGGCGATGTCCCACTGCTGGCAGGTGTTGTCGAGCTGCTGCCACTGGCGGACGGCGACGCCGTTGGCGGTGCCGCAGTTCTTCACGTCGATGGCCATGCCGTTGCCGACGTTGGTGATGGTGTAGTGGCTGCCGACGTGGGTCACGTCCCACTCCTGGCAGAGGTTGCCCAGCGAGGCCCACAGGTCCAGGGCCGTGCCGTTGCTCTGTGCGCAGTTCACGGAGTCGAGGGTGGTGCCGCTGTTGACGTTGGTGATCGTGTAGTGGCCGTTGCCCGCGCTGGTGAACTTCCACTGCTGGCAGGTGTTGCCGAGCGAGGCCCACTGGTCGATCGCGGTGCCGTTCGCCGTACCGCAGTTCACCGCGTCGAGGACCTTGCCGCTGTTGACGTTGGTCAGCCGGTAGGCGGTGCCGGCGACCGGGAACGTGGCGGCCGGAGTGGTGTAGCCGACCGAGGTGACGTTGGCCTGCACGGCGTTGTCGGTCGCGTCGGTCGGATAGCCGGTCGTCATGACGCCCTCGAAGAAGGAGCCGTCGGAGCCGTTGCTGTTGTCACCGCCGGTGCCGAGGACGATGGCACCCTCCTTCTGCATCGGGGTGTAGCCGCCGAGGTTGGGCAGCGCCCCGTTGTAGAAGGTGGTCAGCGAGCCCGACTGCGCGTTACCGCCCTTGAGGGCGTAGGTCGTCGTGCCGTTGTTCTTCAGCATCGCGGTGACGTACTCGCTGGAGATTCCGGTGTTGCCCGAGTAGGAGCCGTTCGCTCCGAAGAACAGGCCGTTCTCCAGGTCGGCCTCGACCCAGGGACCGGAACCGGTTCCGCTGCACGAGAACCAGCACTCGGTGCCGAAGTTGAGCGCGTCCATGTGGCCGTTGCCGGTGTCGTTGCCGGACGTCTCGGCGTTGCCGTAGTCGAAGCAGCAGCGGTTGTTCACGTGATGGCCGGACGCGACCATGTAGGTGCCCTCGGGGGCGCTGCCGGTGGCGATGCCCGTGGTGCTGTTGTCGCGGTAGCCGACACCGGGGGACACGAAGACGCCGTACGCCGCGTGGCCGCCGACCGTGACCGGGAGGGCGTTGGCGATCGCGCCCACGTCCTGGCCTCCGTTGCCGCCCGGGCCCTCGATGGTCAGATCGTTGTGGTTCGAGGACTGGTCGTAGATCTTGGTGATGACGCAGGTCGTTCCCGAACAGAAGGAGTCCTGCGCGGCCGCGTTCGCATACCCCCCGGCGGCGAGCACGCCGATGTCCAACGTGGTGGAGTCCGAGGCGCGCTTCACCTGGTAGAGGGCGCCGTTGTACGTGGCATAGAGCGCCCGGGTCGTGCTGTGCGCCGCGGCGCAGGGCGTCCCCGCGGTGGCGTAGATGTCGCACGGCAGGGACGAGGCGGCCTGGGCCGTGCCGGCGGCGCCGAAGGCCCCGACCAGGATGCCGGCGAGCAGGGCGAGCACCGCGCCCACCCTCAGCGCGAACCCTTTGAGGTGTCTGCCTGTCACTGTGAACCTCTTCCGACTTGCGTTCATCGCCGGCCCGGCAATGGGAGCCCGGGAGGCGGGAGCGGGGGGAGCAGGAGGATTGTTAGCGCTAACAATTCAGGCACTCGGACACGCACTCGTCCGAGGTGCGAGGGGATGGGGATGGGGAGGGGTGGGGTGAGCGGGAGTGAGGGGGTGCGGCGGTCCGAAATCCGCTCTGGTCCGAGCGTTGTCTCCGACGGTCGGCCGGTCCTGCGACACCGAATTTTTACGCCGGGGTGAACGGCGGGTCAACACTGCCGCATGGTCAAAAGTGTGGAAACAAAGGGCACATGAGACACGGCGCGGAGATCCAGGACGAGGATGCGACCGCCTTGACCTCTCTCCATGTGTGCGCTAACAATCGTCCACGACGGGGAGGGGGCGGACCATGGACGGGGATCGTGCGCCGGTGATGGCGGATGTGGCCCGGATCGCGGGCGTCTCGCATCAGACCGTCTCGCGGGTCCTCAACAACCACCCGAACGTACGGCCCGTGACCCGGGACCGTGTGCTCGCCGCCGTCCGCGAACTCGGCTACCGCCCCAACGCCGCCGCCCGCACCCTGGCCACCCGCCGCACCCGCACCCTGGGCGTGGTCAGCTTCAACACCACGCTGTACGGCCCGGCTTGCATGCTCTACGGCATCGAGCAGGCGGCCCGGCAGCACGAGTACTTCGTCACCGTGGCCGCCGTCGGCGCGCTCGACCGGCGTTCGGTACTGGACGCCGTCGACCGGCTCCGGGACCAGGGAGTCGAAGGGATCGTCGTCATCGCGCCGCAGACGGCTGCGATCGGAGCGCTGGCGAACGTACCGTCGGACATTCCCCTGGTCGCGGTCGGTTGCGGCACCCACGTAACGCTCGCCTCGGTCGCCGTGGACAACGAGGCCGGTGCCGAGCTGGCCACCTCCTACCTCCTCGACCTCGGCCACCACACGGTCCACCACCTGGTCGGACCGCGCTCGTGGCTCGACGCACGGGAACGCGAGGCCGGCTGGCGCGGAACGCTGGAGAAGCGGGGCGCTCCCGTGCCGGCACCGCTGTCCGGCGGGGACTGGACGGCCCGCACCGGATACGAACTCGGTCGACGGATCGCGGCCGACCCCGAGGTCACCGCCGTTTTCTGCGCCAACGACCACATGGCCCTCGGCCTGCTCCGGGCCCTGGAGAAGGCCGGGCGCCGGGTGCCCGAGGACATCAGCGTCGTCGGTTTCGACGACATGCCGGAGACCGAGTACTTCGGCCCGTCCCTGACCACCGTCCACCAGGACTTCGACGAACTCGGCCGACGGGCCCTGCGGGCGCTGATCGAGATCGTCGGCGACCCCGACGCGGGCCTCCCGCCGACCGACGAGACACCTCACATCGTCATCCAGCCGAGTCTGGTGGTGCGGACGTCGGCGACCCGTCCCCGCGGGGCGGGAAGACCGTAGGAGGCGAGGCGTGTGGGCGGCTTCCGGGCGCCTCCCCTCCCAGGCCGGCGCGCAATGCATCGATCTGCTCGGCGAGCATCCTGCGGGTGACCGTGGCGTCGTTTCCCTGGTGCGAGCCGTGGAACGTGCCCGGGTGGAGGTGCAGTTCGGTGAGTACACCGGCCTGGGCGAGGCGCTGGGCGTAGACGATGCCCTCGTCGCGGAGCGGGTCGAACTGGCAGACCGTGATGTACGCGGGCGGCAGTCCGGACAGGTCCTCGGCGCGGGCAGGAGCCGCGTAGCAGGAGACGTCGTCGCCGCCGCGAACACCCTCTCCCAGATAGCGGTCCCAACTCAGCTCCGCGTCGGGCAGGTTCCAGCCGGGGGTGTCGGCGTAGGCCCGCATCGACGGGGTGGCGAGGCGGTCGTCCAACTCGGGTGTGCACAGGAACTGGAAGCGGAGAGGCGGACCGCCCCGGTCCCGGGCCAGGAGAGTGACGGCCGCCGCCAGGCCGCCGCCCGCGCTCTCCCCGAACACCCCCAACCTGTTGGAGTCCAGGCCGAGTTCGGCCGCGTTCTTCGCCACCCACACCAGGGCCGCGTAGCAGTCCTCGACCGCGGCCGGATACCGGTGCTCGGGGGCCAGGCGGTACTCCACGGATACGACCACCACACCCGTCTCGGCGGCCAGGCGCCGGGCGTCCGCGTCCGCCGCCGCGACACTGCCGAGGACGAACCCGCCGCCATGGAGGAAGAGCAGACCGGGCAGGTCGCCCTCCGGCTGGGCAGGGCGGTAGACACGCACCGGAATCTGCGAGTCCGACACGAGGACGTCGTCGTACACATCGAGCGCCACGGCGGACTCGTACGGCGGCAGATGCGCGAGCGCCCGGGCCATGTTCGCCCGGGCCTTCCGGTGGTCCGCGAACGAGAACCGCGAGACGATCTCCAGGCGGCCCGCCAACTCGGGGTCTATGGGGTACACGACTCAGCTGCCTTCCACGGTCAGCGGGCAGCGGAAGGTGTGCCGGCCGGGGCCGGTCTCCACGGGCTCGGTGCCCGGCAGTTCAACCGTGGCCGTCGTCGACTCCGGGACCAGGACCTCCACCCGCAGCTCACCGTCCACGATCCGCCATGACGTCTCCGCCCTGCCGTACGGCGTCTCGTGTGCCGCCTTGGCCCAGGTGAGGCCTGCGCCGGGGCGCGGGCGGATCACGAGGCGGCGGTAGCCGGGTTCGGCGGGGGCCAGCCCGGCGACCGTGCGGTGGAGCCAGTCGGCGACCGCGCCGGGGGCGTAGTGGTTGAAGGACGTCATGGGGCTGGGGTTGACGCTGCCGTCGGGGAGCAGGGCGTCCCAGCGCTCCCAGACGGTGGTGGCGCCCATCTCCACCTGGTACAGCCAGGAGGGGCAGGAGCGTTCGAGCAGCAGCCGGTAGGCGGTGTCGAGGTGCCCGGACTCGGCCAGCGCCTCGCACACGAGCGGGGTGCCGAGGAATCCGGTGCCGATGCGATGGCCGCGCTCCGCGACCAGGGCCGCCAACTCCGCACCGGCCACGGCTCGTTCGGTGCCTTCGTCGAGCAGCCGGAACATGAGGGCGAGGGCGTAGGCGGTCTGGGTCTGTTCGGTCAGACGGCCGCCACCCGCGTGGAAGCGGGCGCGGAAGGCCTCGCGTACCGCGTCGGCCAGTGCGTGGTAGCGGGTGGCGTCGTCCTTCTCCTCCAGTACGTCGGCGGTACGGGCCAGCAGGCGCGCGGAGAGGGCGAAGTAGGCGGTGGCGACCAGTTGGGAGGAGGTGGAAGCCCGTGGGGGCATCGCCGGAGGTGCGGTGGGGTCGAGCCAGTCGCCGAACTGGAAGCCCTCGCCCCAGACATGACCGGGCCCGGCGATCGTGTCGACGGCGTCGACCCAGGCACGCATGGACGGGTACTGGGCGCGCAGCACCTCGGTGTCGCCGTAGCGCTCGTACAGCACCCAGGGGACGATCACGGTCGCGTCGCCCCAGCCCGCCATCGGCCGGTTCTCGCCGGGCGGTGGGGAGTTGGGGATGAGCAGGGGCACCTGGGGGCTCATTACGGGCGGGATGCCACGGGCGTCGGCGGCCTGCTCGGCGGCCAGGTCGCGCAGCCAGGAGCGCAGGAAGTCCCGGACGTCGTAGAGGTAGGCGGCGGTGGGCGCGAACACCTGGACGTCGCCGGTCCAGCCGAGACGCTCGTCGCGTTGCGGGCAGTCGGTGGGCACGTCGAGGAAGTTGCCGCGCATGCCCCACACCACGTTCTCGTGCAGCCGGTTCAGCGCGGGGTCGGAACAGCTGAACCAGCCGGTGCGGCGCAGGTCGCTGTGCAGGACGACGGCGGTGACGTCACCCGGCTTCAACTCGCCGGGCCAGCCGTCGAGTTCGGCGTAGCGGAAGCCGTGGAAGGTGAAGCGCGGCTCCCACTCCTCGCCGGTGGAGTCGCCGCGCAGGGTGTAGCGGTCGGTGGCGGCGGCACGGCCGAGGGAGTGGGTGGAGAGCGTGCCGTTCTCCAGGAGTTCGGCGTGGCGCAGGGTGATCGTGTGCCCGGCCGGGCCACGGGTCCGGATGCTCAGCCGCCCGACCAGGTTCTGCCCGAAGTCGAGGAGCAGGCGCCCGGGTTCGGTCGTATCGACTGAGACCGGTTCGACGTACTCGATACGGCGGACCGGTGGGCTGTCCGCCGGGAACAGGACGGACGTGTCGAAGTCGGGGAGCAGGCGCGCCGGTTGCCAGGTGGAGTCGTCGAAGTCCGGTTCGCTCCAGCCGAGTTGCTCCCGGCGGGCGTCGTACTCCTCGCCCTCGTAGAGGCCGGCCGAGGTCACCGGGCCGTCGCTCGTGCGCCAGTCGGGGCCGGTGACGACGGTGTCGGTGGTGCCGTCGGTGTACTCGATGTGCAGTTCGGCGAGGAGGCCGGTGTGCGGGCCGTAGAGGTCGCGGGTGCCGCCGTTGAAACCGAGCAGGCCCCGGTACCAGCCGTCCGCCAGGTGGGCACCCCAGGCGTTGGCGCCCGGGCGGAGCAGGGGAGTCACGTCGTGGACCTGGTAGCGGTGGCGGTGGTGGTAACTGGTCCAGCCGGGGGTCAGGACGAGGTCGCCGACCGTCGTGCCGTTGAGTTCGAGTTCGTAGACGCCGAGCGCGGTGGCCAGGATACGGGCCGACCGCACCTCTCGCCGTACGGTGAAATCGGTCCGGAGAAGGGCCGCGGGTGGTGCCGGGGTGTGGTGCTCCTGGGGTCGGGGGCTGATGACCTGGGCGGTCCAACTGTGCTGTGGCATGGCGGAGTTCGCGGCCCTTCTCGGACGTAACGGGTTCAGTGCGCGGCGGGGACGGGCAGGGCGGCCGCGTCCCGTTCGGGTTCGCGCAGCGGCGGGATGAACAGGGCGATCCCCAGCGCGACCAGGCCGAGCAGGCCACCCAGTCGCAGCGCCGCGGTGTAGCCGCTGTCGCTGTAGAAGGCGGTGCCCTTCATGACCGTGCTGTGGGCGTCGAGGACCGCGAAGAACAGGGCGCCGAAGAGCGCGCTGAACAGGCCCAGCAGCATGATGAGCGTGCCGCTGGCCTGGCCGTGCTCGTCCGGGGTGACGGCGCCGACGACCATGACGGGGGCCGCGGCGACGACCGTGCCGCCGCCCAGGTTGGCGACGCACATCGTCCACATCAACTGCGTCTCGTCGGCGTGGAACGAGCCCATCAGCAGGAAGCCCAGCGCCATCAGGGCGAGCCCGCAGCGGGCGAGGAGCCGGGCGTCGACGCGGCGCATCAGACGGCTGGAGTAGACCCCGATGAGGAAGACGATCACGGAGGCGGGGGCGGTGATCACCGCGTTGTGGTGGACGCTCCAGCCGAGGCCGTCGGAGACGCCGGGGATGTGCGGGTAGAGGGCCAGCAGGATGCTGATCGTCGGTGCGGAGAAGGCGACCGCCTGGCCCCAGGACGCGGACAGTAGGACGGTCGCGACGCTTCTGCGCCGTAGCACCTTCAGATTCAGGATCGGATACGACGCGGAGCGCTCCACGAGGACGAAGGCGATCAGCGCCAGGGCGCCGCCGGTGATCCAGCTCAGCGTCTCGCCGCTGCCCCAGCCCCACTCGCCGCCCCGGCCCAGTACGTAGACGAGGGCGCTCAGGCCGCCACCGAGGGTGAGGCCGCCGAGCCAGTCGAAGCCGGAGTCGAAGGCGTGTCGCGGGGTCTCCGGGACGAGGAGGACGACCAGGACGAAGGCCACGGCGGAGACCGAGGCCAGGAACCACAGTCCGCCGCGGTACCCCCAGCCGTCGACCAGCCAGGCCGCGAGGAACGGCGAGGCCAGGGCGACCAGGCCGCCGGCGCTGGCCAGCAGGCCGGTGGCCGACTTCACCAGCCGGGCCGGGAAGATGTCGCGGATGGCGGGGTAGGCGAGCGCCGGGAACACGCCGTAGCCGGCGCCGAGGGCCCGGCCCACGAGGACCAGCCAGTAGTGGCCCGCCATCGCGGCGACGGAGTCGCCGACCACGGCCAGGCCGGTGACGGCCACCATGATCCGCTTCCTGCCGTACAGGTCGCCCAGCTTGAAGAGGAACGGCGTGAACAGGGTGTAGACGAGCGTGACGACGAGGGTGAACCACACGACCTGGGTGGTGTGGAAGACCTGGGCCACACTCGCGAGCGAGTTGGAGCCGAGGATCACCACCGCGGTCACCAACTGCGTGGGCCAGGTCAGCGCGAGCAGGACGCCGGCCAGGCGCGGGGTCCAGCGTCCGGAGGTCTCCGGGGTGCCGTTGCCGTCGGGCGATGCGTGGGCAGACGACGGTGTCATGCGACCACGTCCTTTCAGGGAGCGAGCCATTGAGCGAGCGGGCTTCCTGCGGAGCTTCGGGCCGGTGAAACGTATAAAACAAGGGATCGGGCGATGCGCCGGGAGCAGGTATTGCTTTCGTTTCCCGCGCCTTGACAAGGTAATGAAACGATTCAGAATGGGGAGGGTGTGCGGTCGCGCTGCCGGAGGTGGAGCGGTCCGGGATGGTAGAACGCTCGTGTGGTGCGGCCTGAGGGAGCAATCGAAGTCGAGCGGCACCGGCGTCTGTTCCGTTTCTTCGGCGCGACACAAGGGGCCGGCCGTTCGCCGGTGTACGAGACCCTCAGCGAAGGTGTCGCGGGTGACGACAGCCTTCTCGCGCTGCTTCTCGAAACACCGGAGGATCAGCGCCGCCCCAGTCTCCTGTTCGCGGCGGTGAACCTGCTTCTCACATCACGCCGGGACTCGGGGCTGGCCGCCTACTACCCGATCCACGGTGGGCGCAGAGCGGTCGACGACCAACTGGTGCCGACGTTTGCCGCCTTCTGCCGCCGGCATCGCGACGAGCTGGCCCTGCTGCTGTCGCGCCGATCCACCCAGACCAACGAGATCCGCCGCTGCGTCGCCCTGCGCCTCGGTGTCGATCACGTCCACCGCCGTTGGCCGGGTCCCGTTCGCCCTGGTCGAAGTGGGCGCCAGTGCGGGGGATCACCCGGCGACTCGGCATCGACCAACATCCGATCGACCCGGACGACCCCGATGCCCGAGCCTGGCTGGAAGCGTTCATCTGGCCCGAGCAGACCGGCGAACTCGCCACTCTGCGGGGCGCGTTCGGCCTCGCGGCCGTTGCGTCGGGTGTGAGTGTGGTGACCGGCGACGCGACCACGGACACCGCCCGGATTCTCGGCGAACTGCCGGGCCGCGAGCCGGTGGTCGTGTTCACCGCTTCGCTGCTCAGCTACCTCACCGCCCCGGCTCGCACCGCCTTCGTCGCCCAACTCGACGAAGCCGCCCGCCGGCGCCCGGTGGCATGGGTCTTCGCAGAGGCCCCCGGCCTGCTGGCGACCACCGCACTCGACATCGCCGCTCTGCGTGGCCCTCTCGCTCGACGCAACTCCCTGTACCTGGTCGGAGCCGGCCTGCGCGACAACGGTCACCGTCATGACCAGTTGCTCGGCCTCGCCGACCCCTATCTACGCTGGATCTCCCTGGCCCGAAGTCCCGCGGACGACTTCCAGTGGGTCCCGGTCGGCTGAAGCGGGGACCACGTGCAGGTGGTCTCGCATCACTGGGGGCGGAAGATCCGGTTCAGGTGGTGGTTCAGGACTGCGGTCGCGGACTCCGGGCTGCGCTGGCCGACGAGGATGCTGGTGCCGAGTCCCGCGGACATGGCAAGCAGGCCGACGGCCTCCGAGTGTGCGTCAACACCGGGTTCGAGCAGTGCCGCTTCCCGTGCCTGTCCGAGGAGTTCGGCGAGGGCGACTTCGGCGGCGTCAGGGTTCGTGATGAAGGGCTGGGCCGCGAGCGCCGGGTCGTTCACGGCCAGCACCGCGTAGGAGGTGTAGAGGTGGTGGAAGGTTCGGCTCTCGTCGTCCGTCGGTAGCGCGGCCATCAGCAGCGCCTCGACCATCGCGCGTGGACCAGGACTCTCCCCGGTGGCCCGGACCCGGGCCGAGACCCGCTCGCCGAATCTCTTCGCCAGCAGGTCGAGCCCGGACAGCAGCAGCTTCTCCTTGGTCTCGAAGTAGTACTGCACCAGTCGCAGTGACACGCCCGCCTCCGCCGCCACCTCGCGCATCCCGACGGCATGCAGTCCGCGTCGGTCGGCGACCCGGACGAGGGCCTCCGTGATCTCGGTGCGCCGAACTGCGTGGTCCACGCGCTTGGGCATCGGCCGGTTCTCCGCTCGTCGTTTTCACAATGCCCCTGCGGGCCTTTTTGATGATACAGATGTACCAACGTCGTGGTACGTTCGTATCACGAAAGTCGATGCGCCGGAGGTGGCCATGCCCGAGACCGCTGCCCGAACCCAGGCCGACGTCGGCCGTTATGCGACTGATGCCTTGCGGGAGCGCTACTTCACGGCCTGCGACGCGGTCTACGCGCTGGGGGCGCCCGTGCTCGCGGAAGTGGACGTGGAAACCTCCTTCGGCACCACGCACGTCTACCGCTACGGCCCCGCGGACGACGATGCCCGACCCCGTACCCCCGTCGTCCTCGTGCACGGGGCGGGTTCGTGCTCCGCCATGTGGTACCCGAACACCCCCGCCCTCAGCGCGGACCGCGCGGTCTACGCGATCGACACCCTGGGCGATCCCGGCCGCAGTGTGCAGCGCGAACCCATTCATCAGCCCGAACACGCGGCGCAGTGGCTGGACGAGACACTCGCCGGGCTCGGACTCGACCGCGTCCACCTCGTCGGTTCCTCCTACGGTGGCTGGCTTGCCCTGAACCAGGCACACCGCAGGCCCGGTCGCCTCGCCTCGGTCACCTTGCTCGACCCCGGGGGCCTGGAGAAGGTGGGGCTGCGCTTCTTCGTCTGGATCTTCGCAAGCCTCTTCGCGACCTTCGCGCCCAAGGCGCTCCGCCCGCGACTGGCGGCCTGGCTCGAACAGCCGGTCCTCGTCGTGCCGGAACTGCGCACAATGATCAGAACGGCGGTTCGCGCCTACCGCATACGCCGCCCGGCTCCGCTTCCGCTGTCCGAGGAGGAGTTGTCCACCATCAGGACGCCGCTCTATCTGGTGCTCGGTAGGCGAAGCCTCCTCGTCCACCCGCAGCGGCAGGTGGAACGCGTACCGCGCGTGGTCCCCGGCGCCCGAGCCGAGATCATCGCCGGCACGGGCCACGGACCGCAGATCGACCACGCGGAGGAGATCAACCGCAGGATGCTGCGCTTCATGGCTTCCGCCGACGGACGACCGGCAACGCCGACGGGCCAGGGAAGGGCCGAGGGGACGGCCCGGCCGGAACCGAGCCGGTAGCGCTTAGCAGACTGCGCTGCGCGGGTCGAGGGGGGGTGGACTTCGCGCCCGGCAGTCATCGCCGCGCGGGCGGAGGCGGTGCCGGGGGAGAGGGCCAGAGGGACGGCGGCGGCCATCCCGAGGAAGAGCCGGCGGGAGGGTCGGGACTCCTGAGGGGGATGTGGATGGCGTATGTCAGCTCACGGGAACGGCGTCGTAGACGGCACGCGCGAGGTGCGTGCTGGCCTGGCCGGTGAGCTTGGTCGTGAGTGACTGGTAGTGGGTGTGGACGTAGACCTGGCGGGCCTGCGCGTCGAGCCCGTCGGGGACCGCGATGGTGCCGTTCGCGGCCAACTCTGTCTCCAACTGGGCGTCGAGGTCGTGCAGGACGTAGGAGAGGTAGTTGGCCTCGGTGTACCGCGCGGGGCCGTAGACGACCTGGTGGGCGGCCACGGCCTTGTCGCGGCGGGTGTTCTCGGCGGTCCAGTCGGCGAGGAAGGCGTCGTAGCCGGGGTCGGCGAGCAGCCCCTCGCGGTGGGCGAGGCCGAGGACGACGGTGGCGTGGGTGACGTCGGCGAGGGCGAGTTCGCGGGCGTAGGCGGCCGGGGTGGTGCCGCCGTGGGGTGTGGTCCAGAAGCCGGGGCCGTCGCTGACGCCGTAGGCCTGCCGGAAGTGGGCGAAGGTCGCGGCCCGTTCCTGCGTGAGGTAGAGGGCGAACTCCCGTACGGGGACGGCCTGGTCGTTGATCTCGGCGACCACGGCGGTGGGCGGCGGGGTGAGCGGGGCCGGTGTCGCGGCCGCCGTATCCCGGTGTCCACCTGTCAGCAGGACGACGGCCGTGATCGCCACGGCGCCGAGGACACCCGCGACGGTGACCGCCCAGCCGGGAATCGCGCGGCGGGGCGCCGTACGGCGCCGGGAAGCCGTGTTGGGGCGGCGGGTCTGGCGCACCGACGTGGTCATCGTTGACCCCCATACGTGAGTGGTGGAAGGGTGCCCGGCCCGCCGAGCCGCATCTCTCCGGGCCGGGCACCCGCTTGTGGCGTCGCCGGCTCAGCCGGCGGCGAGGGCCGAGATCTCCGAGGCGGTGAGCACCCGGTTGTAGAAGTGGACGTCGTCGATCTGGCCGTTGGTGAAGTCGACCGGCCCCTGGTTGTAGGTGCCGGCCCCGATCAGGGTGGCGCCGCCGACCGTCCAGGGGGTGGTGAAGGACGTCGTGCCCTGGAGGGTGCCGTTGACGTACAGCGAGATCGTCTGGGCGCTGCTGTCGAAGACGCCCAGCACGTGGTACCAGGTGCCGGTCGCCGCCGACGCGCTCGCCGTGACGCTGGTGGCCGTCGAGGCGTTGGCGTCGGAGGCACGGGTGACGAAGACGAACTTGCCGCCGGACAACTGGAGATAGAACGGGCTGACCTTGGAGCCGACCAGACTGGCGAAGGTCTGGTTCCCGGAGACGCTGTTCAGCTTGACCCAGGCGCCGACCGAGTAGCTCTGCCCGGTGTCGATCACCGAGGACGGGACGACACCCATCGTCGCGTTACTGCCGTCCAGGCTCAGGGCGTTGCTGCCCACCTTCCCGCTGCCCGCCCAGCCGGCATTGCCCTCGGTGTAGCCGTTGGCGGTGTTGCCGAGGAGGTTGGTGAAGGACTTCCCGCTGCCCTCGTCGAGTTGGTAGTAGCCGGCCGCGCCGGTGCCCAGCGCGTACGCCTCCCGTGCGGTGAGCGCTCGGGGGACCATGCGGACGTCGTCGATCGCGCCGTTGGCGAAGTCGACGTTGGCGCCGTTCCACTTGGCGCGGCCGATCACCGTGTGCCCGGTCGCCTTCCACGGGGAGGCGAAGGTGGTGCTGCCCTGGAGGGTGCCGTTGACATACAGGGCGATGGTGTGGGCGCTGTTGTCGTACACGCCGGTCAGGTGGTACCAGGCGCCGGTCGTCGGGGAGCCGCCGGTGACCTGCTTGTAGCTCGCGCCGGTGGAGTCGGCGCTGCGGACCGTGAACGCGAAGGTGCCGCCCGACAGTTGGAGGTAGAACGGGCTGATGCTGCTGCCGTCGATGCTCGCGTAGGTCTGGCTGCCGCTGACACTGCTGGGCTTCACCCAGGCGGAGACCGAGTAACTGCCGCTGGTGTCCACGGCGGTGGTGGGCACGTCGACCCAAGAAGTGCTGGTGCCGGTCAGGTTGACGGCGCCCGCGCCGAACTTGCCGGTGATCCAGGAGGCTCCGGCCTGGAGCGTGCCGTTGTTGGAGCCGCCGCTGATGTCGGCGGTCGCGGTGCCGGTGGCCTCGTCGAGCGGCCAGTAGGCACCGGCGGTGGCGGTGGGGTCGGCCACGGAAGTGCCGTTGTAGGCGCCGATGTTGGGGGCCGCGGTGGAGGAGACCGCGTTGCCGAAGTAATCCAGGCCACCGTTGCCGGAGACGACCGCGCCCGCGCCGAACGCCGGGGAACCGCTGCGGAGTTTGTAGGCCGCCGCGGTCGAGCGGCCCGCGCTGCCGCCGCCCGGTTTCACGAACAGCGGGTCGGTGGTGATCTTCGCCGAGTCGGACGGCTCCGTCGACGGGTGGTTGCCGTAGAAGAGGTTGTGGTTCCAGGTGGTCCTGGTCGTGGAGTAACCGCCCGTGCCCAGCTTGTAGATGATGTTGTTGGAGAAGGTGACCGTGCTGTTCGGGGTGCCGTCGGTGACCTTGCCGTTGTTGCCCTCGGGCTGGTAGATCGTGTTGTTGTACACGGCGGCGCTGCTGGAGCTGTCCACACCGGACATCAGCGGGAAGACCGCGTTGGAGGCGCCGTCGTTCTGGCTGATGTTGTAGCGGACGACCGAGGTCTTCGCGCCGAAGCCGCTGTAGCAGCACCACTCGGTGAAGCCGAACGGGTTGTCGTGGCTCCAGTTGTACTGGACGACCGTCCCGGTGGTGTGGTTGTCGATGTCGAAGGCCTGGCCGTCGTAGAGCTGGCGGTACTGGCGGGAGACCTCGTTGTACTGCCACAGGCCGTTGGTCGACCACGCCGTCCACAGACCGGCGCCGGAGAAGCGGTAGCCGTTGTCGGTGGCCACGTTGTTCTGCACGACCGGCGAGGCGCAGAACACGCAGACGATGTCGTTGCCGCCCATGTCGGTGAGGGTGTTGCCGTCGATCACGACGTTGGTGGCGTTGATGTCGTGGTTCAGCCCGAGCAGCGAACCGATGTAGATGCCGCCGGCGTCGTCGTGCGTGAGCGTGTTGCCGGTGATCTGGACGTCGTCCCAGCCGCTGGTGGTGTTGTCGTCGGTGACGTTGAACGCGATGCCCGAGGACTTGCTGGGCTGGACCCCGCCGCTGTTGGTCCAATACCCCTTCACGTCATGGATGTTGTTGTTCAGGAGGTGGATGCCCGCGAGGATCCCGCTGGTGTCGTTCTGCAACTGGATGCCGCTGCGGACCGCCGCGCTGGACGCGGTATTGGTGATCTCCAGGTTCTGGATCGTCCAGTACTGCTGGTTGTGCAGATAGACGGTGGCGTCCGCGCCCCCGCCGTCGAGGATGGGGGCGGCGCCGGAACCGTAGCTGGAGATCACGATCTGGCTGCCGCTCGCTCCCGAGCCCTGCGGCTGGAGTTCGCCGGTCCAGGAGCCGCCGTCCTGGAAGAGGATCTGGTTGCCGGCGGCGAAGGTGGTGGCGTTGACGTTGGTGAGGGTCTTCCAGGCGGTGGCGGCGGTGCAGCCGTTGTTCGAGTCGCTGCCGGAGGCGGAGGAGACGTAGTAGGTGGTGCAGCCGGCGGCCTCGGCTCGCGGGGCCGCGAGGGTCATGGAGGCGGTGACGAGGCAGAACGCCAGGATCGATATGACCAGGCGGAGTGCCGAGCGGGTTCTTCGCACAGCGGTGTCCCCTTCTCTGTTGAACAGCACTGTTCGCAGGACGCGGCCCGGGACGGCGGTGCCGCCCCGGCCGAGGGGGTGGGATTGGTTCGGACGGGGCCCGCGGGCCCCGCTCGGGCTCAACTATGGTGCGGGGCAGGCCAGTTGGCGGTCAGCAGGTGGTCGGCCTCGTCGCTGGTGATGGGGAGCAGCGAACCGTGGCGTGCGCCGGCCGGCAGGCGTGCGTCCGGGACCAGGCGCCAACTGCCGCCGGGCGGCCCGTCGGTGGTGAACAGGTGGTAGCCGCGCAGTCCGAACTCGTCGACGAGGAGATAGCTGGTGCCGTCCGCCGAGCGCGTCACGGCCGGGCCTTCGCCCCGCTGGAGGTCGCCCCGGCCCACGTCCACGGCGACCGGGACGTACGCGGGGTCGTCGAAGGAGGTGCCCCGCTCGACGAGGATGTGTGTGCCCGCCTTGGGGTCCTCCGGGACCGGACGGGTGTTCACGGAGAAGCGGTACCAGTCCGGGCCGTCGCGCAGGAAGGCCGCGTCGATCACGTCATGGCCCAGGTCGAGGTAGACCTCGGCCGGTCCGAAGGTGACGAAGTCCTGGGTCGGCGCTGCCATGATCCGCTGGTACGTCCCCGCCGACCGGTCCGCCCCGGCGAAGAGGGCGGAGGCCCAGACCAGCATCCAGCACCCCCGCTCCTCGGACCAGATCGCCTTGGGCGCCCAGGTGTTGCCCGCCTCGGGCGGGGCGACCCGCACCAGGTAGGGCGCGGTCCAGGACACCAGGTCGTGCGAGGTCCATACGAGGATGCCCCGGCTGCCGTGCCGCACCGCCCGGTCCCAGTCCTGGGTGGGCCACACCCGCAGGTCCGTCGCGAGCAGGACGAACACTCCCGTGCGGTGGTCCCGCAGCAGGAAGGGGTCGCGGGCACCGTGCTCGCCGACGTCGGACCTGAGGACCGGCTCGCCCGCGTTGAGCGCGGTCCAGGAGACGGGGGCGGGGCCGTCGCTGACCGCGAAGCGGACCTGTTCACCGTGTTCGTCGTGCTCGTCCAGGAAGTACGCGAGCAGGAACCGGTCGTACGCGGCCGAGTCGTGTGCGGTGCTCACCCCTTCACGCTCCCGGCGACCAGGCCCTCGACGATGTACTTCTGCATGGTCAGGAAGAAGATCACCATCGGGATCAGGACGATGACGGTGATCGTCATGAACGCCGGCCAGTCCGTGGTGAACTGGGCCACCGCCTGGGAGGCCAGCAGCACGAGAGTCGATTTCTCGGGGGTGCTCAGCAGGATGGTGGGGGAGATGTAGTCGTTCCAGACCCACATCGTCTGGAACACCCCCACCGTGATCAATACCGGGCGCACCAGCGGCAGCACGATGGCCCAGTAGATCCGGAAGGCCCCGGCCCCGTCGATCCGCGCCGCCTCCAGGATCTCCAACGGCACCGATCGCATGTAGCCGATGATGATGAAGTAGCAGAAGACCGCGCCGGCCAGGTAGATGACCACCAGACCGTTGAGCGAGTCGACCAACTCGGCGTCCACCAACATCTGGTAGAGCGGGATGATCGTGCTCTGGTACGGCACCAGGAACGCGGCCAGCAGGATCGCGCCGAACACGGTGTGCAGCCGGGACCTGCGGTAGATCATCGCGAACGCCGCCATAGAGCCGACCAGCAGCATCAGCACCACCGACGCGGCGGTGACGTACAGCGTGTTGAAGAAGGCACGCACCACGGGCAGGGTGTCGAAGGCGTGCCGGTAGTTCTGCAGACTCCACGAGTGCGGAAGTCCGAACGGCGAGGCCGCCATCTCGCCCTGCGACTTGAAGGTGTTGACGGCCACGTAATAGAACGGCACCGCCATCAGACAGGACAGCAGGAGCATCACCGCACTGGTGAGGATCGAGGCACCGCGGCGGGTCATGACCCACTCCCTTCCAGGCGCCGGGTCAGCCGGAACTGGACGAGGATGACCAGCCCGACGGCGAGCATGAACACGACCCCGAGCGCCGAGGCCTGGCCGTACTGGGCCTGCGAGATACCGCTGACGACGATCGTCTGGGTGATCGTGTACGTCGCGTATCCGGGCCCGCCTCCGGTCAGCGAGACCGGCAGCGCGAAGACGTTGAGGCCCTGGACCATCAGCAGCATGGTGCTGATGGTGAGCGCGGGCGTCAGCAGCGGCAGCGTGATGTGGAAGAACCGCTGGCGGGGCGAGGCGCCGTCGAGGGTGGCGGCCTCGTAGTAGTCACTGGGAATCGACTGGAGATACGCCAGGTACAGGATCGCGTGCCATCCGGTCGCGGCCCATACGCCGACCACGATGACGGAGACCTTCGCGAGGGTGTTGTCCGCCAGCCACGGCGTCGCACCCAGGTGGAACAGCGAGTGCAGCAGCCGGTTGAGGGCGCCGGACGCCAGTGGGTTCAGGATGAAGTTCCACACCATGCCCAGCACCGCGATGCTCGGGATGGCCGGGAAGAAGAACACCGCGCGGGCCAGGCCCTGGCCGAAGAACTTCCTGTTGAGTACGACGGCCAGCGGTATCGCCAGCACGGTGATGATCACGGTGGTGCTGACCGCGAACAGCAGGGTGAACGAGAGCCCCGACAGCAGAGAGCTGTCGGTGAAGACGCGGTGGTAGTTCTGCCAGCCGACGAACTTGGTGTCGGGTGACATGCCCGAGAAGTCGGTGAAGCTGTAGTACACGGAGCGGGCGAACGGGATGGCGACGAGGATCAGCACCACCAGTGCGATCGGGATCAGGAAGGCCTCTCCGGCCGCCCGCTCCCGCCAGCGGGCCGCGACGGCTCTCGGCGACGGGGGTCGCGTCTGCGTGATCTCGGGTTCTGTCCGCGGGGACGTGTCAATGGTCATGTCATCCTCCTTTCCTGGGTGTTCACGGGTGAGCGGGGTCGCGGCCCGCCCGCCGTAGCGGGCCGCGACCCGGTGGTCGTGTTGAGGTCGGTACGGCTGAGGTCGACCTAATGCGGGGCGGTCTACTTGAGGGTGGCCCACTTGGAGTCCAGTGCCTTGGTGACGTCCGCGGGCTTGGCCTCGCCCAGGACCGTCTGCTGGACCTCGGCGAGCATCGCGGCGTCCAGCGGGCTGGTGTTCGCGCCGGGCCAGGCCTGCCAGGTGCACCAGATCTTTCCGGCGACGACGGCCGGGTACATCTTGGCGAGCGCCGGGTCCAGGGTGGGCTTGTACGTCGACGTGGTGGTGATGGAGCCGGTGGTGTCGTGGTAGATCTTCGAACCCTTGGCCCCGGCAAGGAAGTTGATCCACTTCTCGGCCGCCACCGGGTTCTTGGCCCGCGAGTTGATCGCGTAGGCGGGAGCCGCGGCACCGGCCCAGTAGTCCTGACCGGCCTGCTCACCCGGCACCGGCCAGAAGTCGATCTTCATCTTCTTGGCGCCCTGCCGGACCGGGGCCACGCCCCAGGAACCCGTGGCGATCATCGCGACACGGCCGGAGATGAACTCGCTCTGGACCTGGTCGCCCTTCAGTCCGGCCACGTCCTTGGACACGAGGCCCTTCTGGTAGAGCTGCGCCCACGAGTCCAGCGAGGGCGTCCACGCCTTGCTGAACGTGGTCTTGCCGTCGTAGATCTGGGTGTCCAGGTCACCGCCGGCCTGCTGGTCGGCCTGCCCTATCTTGGCCATCACGGTCGTCGAGATGCCGTCCGACGGTTCGAGCAGCGGGCTGATGCCCTTCGCCTTGAGCTTCGCGCACATCGCGAGGAACTCGGCCCAGGTGGCCGGCGGCTTGGTGACGCCGACCTTGGCCAGCAGATCCAGGTTGACCAGGTAGCCGCCGCCCCAGGAGACCGTCGACACGCCGTAGACCTTGCCCTTGTAGGTCTCGGCGGCCTTGTTGAACGGCGAGACCTCGCTCACCGCCTTGAGGTTGGTCAGGTCCTTCACATAACCGCCGCCGACCTGCTCGGTCTTGTTGCCGAGGATGAACACGTCGGCGGCCTGGTGGGCGAGCAGCCGCTTCTGCAGGGTGTTGATGTAGTCGTCCACCGGGGGCGCGTAGGACATCTTGATCTTGATGCCCGGATTCTCCTTCTGGAACTCGTTGACCAGCGGCTGCATGGTGGCTTCCGCGTCCCAGGTGAAGAACGTCAGCGTGCCCTTGCCGTCCGCGGAGGCGGTGCTCGATCCGCTCCCGCCACCGCATGCCGCCAGCGTGGCGAGCAGACCGCTCAGGGCGACCGCGGTCGCGATTCTCCGACGTCTCATGACTTGCTCCTGTTGTGATGAGGGTTCTTCTCGAGCGGATTTCTCACTGCGTTCGGCACCCGTGTCTTCACCCGTCCTGAAGTGGGATGCACAGGGGTGCGGAGGCCGGAACGACCCTGGTGATCGACCCGTCCGCCTGGTGGTGCAGAAGGTCGAAGGCGAGCTCGCGGTGGAAGCCGTCGCCGCCGGGGATCGCGAAACGGTGGTAGGCGATGACCCACTCGTCCGTGCCGGGGATGTTGAGGACCGAGTGGTGGCCGGTCGCCAGGATGCCGCGGTCGGCGGCCTTCTCCAGCAGCACACCGCGATCGGTCCAGGGGCCGAGCGGTCCGGGGCCGGTGGCGTAGAGGACCCGGTAGTTCTCGTCGCGGGTGTCGTCCACGGACCAGGACAAGTAGTACACGTCACCGCGTCTGTGTACATGCGCGGCTTCACGGAAATCCGTGGGCGTCCAACTGGCGACCCGGGACGCGTCGAAGGACGTCATGTCCTCGTTGAGCGGCACCCCGTGGGCCGTGCCGTTTCCCCAGTAGAGGTAGGCCGTGCCGTCGTCGTCGGTGAACACCGACGGGTCGATCGCCCGGCCCTCGAAACGGTCGGCCTCGATCAACGGCCTGCCCAGGTCGCGGAAGGGACCGAGCGGCGAGTCCGCCACGGCCACGCCGATGCTGTCGGTGCGTGCCGTGAAGTACAGGTAGTAGCGCCCGGCGCGGTGGGCGGCGGCCGGCGCCCAGGCGTGCCGCTGTGCCCAGGTCACGTCACGGCCCAGTTCGAGGACGACTCCGTGGTCCTCCCAGTCGAGCAGGTCGCCCGAGGAGAACGCCCGGAACGCGGTGGCCGCCCACTGGTCACTGCCGTCGGTCGTGGGATAGACGTAGTACCGCCCGTCGAACGCCACGAGTGCGGGGTCCGCGAAATATCCGGGGACGGGGGAGCCGACGGGCATTGCGACGGCGGGTTGATCCGCTGCGAGATCATCCATGTCAGACTGAAATCCTGTCGTTCCGAGGAGGAAGAGAAAAAATTGGTAACGATACAAGACGTCGCCAAAGAGGCCGGCGTCTCGCCGATGACGGTGTCCAACGTCATCAATGACCACCCGAACGTCAGATCCACGACCCGGGCCAAGGTGCTGGAGGCCATAGCCCGGCTCGGCTACACCGTCAACGTGGCCGCCCGCAACCTGCGCCGCGGCCGTACCGGGACGATCGGTCTGGCGGTGCCCGAGGTCGACCGGCCCTACAACGGCCAACTGGCCGCGGAGATCATCAAGGCAGCCGCCGACCAGCAACTGCGGGTGGTCCTCGAGCAGACCGGGGCGTCCCGGGAGAACGAGCTGGACGCGCTCGCGATGTCCAGGAACCGGCTCTACGACGGCCTCATCCTCAGCACCGTCGGCATGGGCCAGGCCGACACCGACCTGTTCCGCCTGGACTACCCGGTCGTCCTGCTCGGTGAGCGCATCTTCGAGGGCCCGGTCGACCATGTCGCCATGCCCAACGTGGACGGCGCCCGGGCCGCCACGGCCCACCTGATCGAGAACGGCTGCCGCAGGGTGGCCATCCTCTACGGCCCGCCCTCCGACGAGATCGACATGTCCAGCCTGCGCTTCACCGGCTACCAGCAGGCACTGGCCGAGGCCGGACTCGACGTCCACCCCGAACTGGTCGTCCATCTCGACGAGTTCACCATGCGCAGCGGGGCGCGGGCCGTCCGCTCCCTGGTCCGCGGCGGGGCCCACTTCGACGGCATCTTCTGTGTGACCGACACCGTCGCGATCGGCGTGCTGCGCGGTCTGGCCGACCTCGACATCGCCGTGCCCGACCAGGTGAAGGTCATCGGGTTCGACGGCATCGACGAAGGCTCGTACACCGTTCCCTCGCTCTCCACCGTCGACCCCGACCACCGGGCCATGGCCCGGGTCGCCGTGGACCGGCTGGTCGCCCGTATCGCGGGGCAGACGCCGGAGGGCGGGGTGAAGGAACACGTGAGTCCTTTCACCGTCGTGGCCCGGGAATCCACGGTGGGCCGGACACCCGGCCACTGAGCCGTGGCCCGTCCCTCGGCGGGCCGATCCCGACGCGACATCGACGCTCACAGGCACCTCCCCACCCATGGACCGGATCTTGTACCGGGGCATTGCCCCGGCGCGGTGTGTATCGTTACAGTCTGGATCGCCGCTGGCAATGCCCCGGAAATAACGAATTTGACGGCACGTGCCGGCCGGAGCCTCACTCCACCCGGATCGGGTCCGCGCCAACTCCCCCAGAGAAGGGGTCACTTATGGGCATCGAAACAGGATCGGCGACCGAGGGCGACAGCAGCCTGACGCCGACGAGCATCGTGGTGGACGCCGGTGCGCCGGGCAGGCCCATCTCGCGCGACCTGTGGGGAATCTTCTTCGAGGACATCAACTACTCGGCGGACGGCGGCCTTTACGGCGAGCTGGTGCAGAACCGGTCCTTCGACTACAGCGCACGCGACCGCCCCGAGTGGCACGCCCTGACCGGTTGGAGCGTGCGCGCCGAGCCCGCCGACTCCGGGGAGGTGACTCTTCGGACCGAGGATCCGGTCGCCCCGCAGTCACCGCACTACGCCGTCCTGCGCACCTCCGTGCCGGCCGGAAGCGTCGCCCTGGTGAACGAGGGATTCGACGGAATCAACGTCGCCGAGGGGGGCTCGTACCGCTTCAGCGTGTACGCGCGCTCGTTCTCCGACGCCCCCGCCGCACTCCGGGTCGAACTGGCCGACGAGGACGGGGAGTTGATCGCTGACCTTGGCTTCCCTTCAGTATCCGGCCAATGGGAGTCCTATGAAGGCGTCCTGACCGTCGACCGGTCCTGCGGCGCCGCACGGCTTGTGCTCACGGTCGACGCCTCCGCAGAGGTCGGCGTCGAGGTTGGTGTCGACTTCGTGTCCCTGTTCCCGACGGACACGTTCGCGGGCGAGCGCAACGGACTGCGCCGCGATCTCGCCGAGGCCATCGCGGAGTTGAAGCCCCGTTTCGTCCGCTTCCCCGGGGGCTGCGTCGCCCACGGCCTCGGCCTGCAGAACATGTACCGCTGGAAAGACACCATCGGTGAACTCCCCTCGCGGCGGCAGAACTTCAACATCTGGGGCTACCACCAGTCCATGGGCATCGGCTACTTCGAGTACTTCCGGTTCTGCGAGCGGATCGGCGCCAAACCGCTGCCGGTCCTCGCCGCCGGGGTGTGCTGCCAGAACACCGAGGGCGGTCCGCAGGCGATTCCCGACGACGAGATGGACGACTACGTCCAAGAGGTGCTCGACCTCGTCGAGTTCGCCAACGGACCGGTCGACTCCCTGTGGGGCGCGCGTCGCGCGGAGCTGGGCCACCCGGAGCCCTTCGGCCTGGAGTACCTGGCCATCGGCAACGAGGACAAGGTGAACGCCGTCTTCCGGAACCGGTTCGAGCGCATCTACCAGGCGGTCCGCGGCAAGCACCCCGAACTCACCCTCATCGGCACCGCCGGCCCGAGCCCCTTCGGCGACGACTACGAACAGGGCTGGAGCTTCGCCCGCGACCTCGCCGTGGACCTCGTGGACGAGCACTCGTACAAATCGCCCAAGTGGTTCTTCGAGAACCTCGACCGCTTCGACGCCTACGACCGCGGCGGTCCCGGCGTCTATCTCGGCGAGTACGGCTCCAAGGGCAACACCATGCTCAACGCCCTTGCGGAGGCTGCCTACATGATGGGCATGGAACGCAACGGCGACATCGTCCGCCTCGCTTCCTACGCCCCGCTGCTGGCAAAGGTCGACCGCACCCAGTGGGTCCCGGACCTCATCTACTTCGACAACGAGCGCGTGCTGCCGTCGCTGAACTACTACGTCCAGCAGATGCACGCCACGGCGGTCGGCGACCACTCCCTGCCGGTCACCGTCACCGGCGGCCCGCAGTTCACCCGCCCACCGCAGCGCGAGGCATCGGTGTCGGTACGGGCCGCCGACGCCGACGTGGCCTTCACCGGGCTGCGCCTCAACGGCTCCGAACCCCTGTCGGCCGCCGTCGACGCCGAGACCACCTCCTTCCGCTTCCCCGTCGGCACGGAGGACGAGGACTACACGATCACCCTCCAGGCCTGCCAGACCCGAGGGGACGAGGGCTTCGCGGTGGCGTTCGGCGACGTCGACGGCCCCGACCACTTCGAGTGGAGCTTCGGCACCTGGAAGAACCGCTTCCTCAGCCTGTACTACCGGGCCGACGGCGACCTCGACGAGGCCGTCGAGCCGATCCCGTTCTCCGTCGAGACGGATCGCCTGTACGACCTGGAGATCCGGGTACTGGGCCGGGGCCGACGCATCACCTGTCTGTTGGACGGCGTCGTCGTGCACGACGTCACCAGTCCCGACCCTATCGAGGAGCGCTTCTCCGCCACGGCGGTCCGCGACAGCGACACCGGCACGGTCCACGTCAAGATCGTCAACGCGACGGATCGGGCTGTCCGGACGTCCCTTGCTATCACCGGCGTGACGGGTGCGACGGGCGCCTCCCGGACCACGCTGACGGCCCCGCCGGGCGCGGGCGCCGCGTTCGAGCCGGCCCCGGCCGTGCCGGTCGGCTCGCGGTGCGATCTGTCGGAGCCGGTCAGCGTCGAACCGTACTCGTTCACGATCCTGTCGCTCCCCGCGTGATGTGTCCGCGTGCCCTGCGGATGCGGGGCACGCGGACATGCCACATCTCTTGTGCCGTATGTCGAATGTGGTCCAGGGTGTCGAACTGGCTCGTTGTATCGATAAAGAGAAGATCTTGCGTGGAGGAAGCCGATGGTGACCGAGCGATGTTCTGGACTGTGGGTATAGTCTCTGGACTTACAGTCTGACTTCGCGAGGTGGGAATGGCGGACGGCAATCCGGCCCTGGACGCCGAACGGGACGCGATCATCGGCGCGTTGAGGCCCGTCGCCGATGGGATCGCGACGACGTTCGGCCCCGTCTGCGAGGTGGTCCTGCACGACTACCGCACCCCGGAGAAGTCGGTGGTCGCCGTCGCCGGAGCCCTGACCGGGCGCTCGGTGGGCGGCGCGATGAGCGAGATCGGGCTGCGGGTGCTGGCGCGCGGGGACGAGGCCGCCGACGAGCTGAACTACCTCACCCGGACCAAGGGCGGGCACCAGCTCAAGTCGTCCACGATGGTGCTGCGGGACTCCACCGGCGCGGTGTTCGGCGCGCTGTGCGTCAACGTCGACGTCACCGCCGTACAGCAGGCGCAGGCCCTGCTGGCCGGGGTCGGCGCGGGGATCGTGGCGGAGACGTCGACCACCACCACCTTCGGCAACGACATCGACTCCGTCGTCGGGGCCATCGTCGACACCCACCAGCTACGGCAGAGCAGGACCTGGGCCCAACTCGACCGCGGGCAGCGGCTGGAGCTGTTCCGCAGCCTCGACGAGCACGGGGTCTTCGCCGTACGCCGGGCCATCGAGCAGGTCGCCGTCCGGCTGGGCATCTCCCGGGCCTCCGCCTACAGCTACCTCGCGCAGACCCGGGCGGCGACGGCCACGCCTGCCGATCCCGGTTCCGCTTCCACTGGAGGAGACGCGTGACGACCAGCACCCCGCCCATCACCCTCGACGACGTCCGCGACGCCGCCGCGCAGATCAAGGGCGCCGCCCACCGCACACCGGTGCTGCGCTCGCGCACCCTGGACCGACTCGTCGGCGCCGAGGTGTTCCTGAAGTGCGAGAACTTCCAGCGGATCGGCGCCTTCAAGTTCCGTGGCGCCTACAACGCGGCCTCCCGGCTGACACCGGAGCAACTGGCCCGGGGCATCGCCGCCTACTCCTCCGGCAACCACGCCCAGGCCGTCGCCCTCGCCGCCCGCGAACTCGGGACCACCGCGGTGATCCTCATGCCCGAGGACGTCCCGGCCTCCAAGCGGGCCGCCACCGAGGGGTACGGCGCCGAGATCGTCACCTACGACCGCTACACCGGCGACCGGGAATCCATCGGTCAGGCCCTCGCGGCCGAGCGCGGGCTCTGCCTCATCCCGCCCTACGAGCATCCGCACGTCATGGCGGGGCAGGGCACGGCGGCACTCGAACTCGTCGAAGAAGTGGGGGAGTTGGACGCCGTGCTGACGCCCGTGGGTGGTGGCGGGCTGATCGCCGGGACGGCCACCGCCGTCAAGGGACTGCACCCGGGCACCCGCGTGATCGGCGTCGAGCCGGAGGCCGGGGACGACACCAAGCGATCCCTGGAGGCGGGCCGGCGCGTGACCATTCCGGTGCCGCGCACCATCGCCGACGGGCAGGCGGCCGAGACGCCCGGCGAGCTGACCTTCTCCGTGAACCGCCGGCTGGTCGACGAGATCGCGCTGGTGAGCGACGAGGAGATCAAGGCCGCGATGCGGTTCGCCTTCGAGCGGCTGAAGATCGTCGTCGAACCGAGCGGCGCCACCCCGCTGGCCGCGCTCCTCGCCGGACGCGCGGGCCGGGTCACCGGCCGGATCGGGATGATCGTCTCGGGCGGCAACATCGACAGCGAGCGTTTCGCGCGGTTGTGCACCGGCGGCGCGTTGTGACGGTGTTCCCTTAGGTGTTCCCCCGAATGGCGCTCCCGGGTGGACAGGAAGACGATGGAGTGGTGGGGCGCGGCCCCCGCCGGAGCGCCGGCGCCGTTCGGGGCCGCCGGGAGACGGAGACCGGCCCCGGCCGTGCTGTGCACGGCCGGAATGGAGGCAGCCGTCATGCTGGAAGTGAAGACGGTCGAGAAGCCGGACGAGCGACGTGACTTCCCGCGCGGCCACCTCGAAGCCGTCCACCTCAGCGGACTCGACTTCGCGGTGGGCACCTTCGAGCCGGGCTGGCGCTGGTCCGAGTCCGTGGGCCCGATCGCGGGCACCAAGAGTTGCGAGATCCACCACAACGGCTATGTGGTCCAGGGGCGGATGCACCTCGTCATGGACGAAGGCGGCGAGGGCGAAGTGGGCCCCGGCGACGTCTTCGTCTGTCCGCCCGGACACGACGCATGGGTCGTCGGCGACGAACAGGTGATCGTGTACGACTTCGCCGGCGCCATGGCCACGGACTACGCGAAGGCCCCGTAGTCCCTCCGGATATACGCGCCCCGCGGCACCGCACCCGCCGGGCGCGTATGTCATGCCCGGTACTCGACGACCCTCTCCTCGGCGTACGCGACGGCCTCCGCGTGCCCGAACAGGCCGGGCAGTCCGCCCGTGTGCACGAACGCGGTCCGCTCGCCCGGCCTGATGTCGCCGTCCCGGACGGCCGCGATCAGTCCGGCCATCGCCCGTCCCGTGTACGTCGGGTCGAGCACGAGCCCGGCGGTGCGCGCGGCGAGGGCGAGGGCTTCGGCGGTCGGTGCGGTGAGTGTGGCGTAGCCGGCGCCGATCTGGTCCCGACGTACCCGCAGTCCGCTTGGTGAATTCAGTCCGGCGAACTCGCTTACGGCCAGGGCCGGTTCGGGCAGCGCGCCGACGTCGACCCCGAGGACCGCCTCCGCTCCGAGCGCGACCACCAGCCCGGCCATCGTGCCGCCCGAACCCAACGCCACGACAGCGGTGCGGAGATCGGGGAGCTGATGGCGCAACTCCTCGCCGCAGCGCGCGTATCCGCGTGCGCCGAGCGCGCTGGAACCGCCGAACGGGATCAGCGCGGGCCTGGCACCAGTGCTCCGCACTTGTTCGCTGACCTCGGTCGCCGCCCGGTCCAGTCCGGCCTGGTCCACCTCGCCCGCCCAGGAGATCCGGGCGCCGAACAGCCCGTCGAGGGCGAGGTTCCCCGAGCGCGACATACCTGGCGATCCGCGCAGCACCAGCACCACGTCCAGACCCAGCCGGGCTCCGGCGGCCGCGGTCAGACGGGCGTGGTTGCTCTGCGGGGCGCCGGTGGTGACCAGGGTGTCCGCGCCCTCGGCGAGCGCCGCGCCCACGGTCCACTCCAGTTTGCGGATCTTGTTGCCGCCACCTCCGAGGCCGGTCAGGTCGTCACGCTTGATCCACAGGTCGTCCGGGCCGAGCCCGATCGCGGTGGCCAGTCGGGGCGCCGGTTCGACGGGAGTGGGGAAGGCGGCCAGTTCCACGTGGGGGTCGCTCATGCCGTACATCATCGCGCGCTGGGGTGATCTGCCCGCTTGCTTGCAGAAACCGATCGGTTTACTGTGGGTCGAGCTGAGAAAACCGATCGGTTTCCAAGCCGCCTTCCATGCGGCTGCCACGGCTGACCCCAGCTCCGGGAGATCTCCATGACCAGCATCGAAGGTTCCGTCGTCCTCGTCACCGGCGGCAGCCGCGGTATCGGCCGCGCACTGGTGACGGCGCTGTACGAGAGGGGCGCCAAGAAGGTGTACGCCACCGCCCGCGACCCGAAGACCGTCACCCACCCGGACGCCGTGCCGCTGGCACTGGAGGTCAGCGACCCCGCGTCCGTCGCGGCTGCGGCCGAACAGGCGCAGGACGTCACCATCCTGATCAACAACGCCGGTGCCTCGGTGAACGCGAACTTCCTGGATTCGCCCGTCGAGGACATCCGCCGCGAGTTCGAGACCAACTTCTACGGCCCCCTGCTGGTGACGCGCGCCTTCGTGCCGATCATCGAGCGCAACGGCGGCGGCCACCTCCTCAACTTCCACTCGGTGCTGTCCTGGGTCGGCATCGCCGGCTCCTACAGCGCCTCCAAGGCCGCCTTCTGGTCGCAGACCAACTCCCTGCGCCTGGACCTGAAGCCGCGCGGCATCGAGGTCACCGGACTGCATGTCGGCTACGTCGACACGGACATGGCCGCGCATGTCGACGGGCCCAAGTCCACGCCCGAGAGCGTGGCGGCGCAGGCCCTCGACGGCATCGAGTCCGGCGCCTTCGAGGTACTGGCCGACGACCTGACCCGGCAGGTCAAGGCCGGACTGTCCGCCGAAGGCGGCGCGCTCTACCCGCAGTTGGCGGCGGTCTAGTCAGACCGGCAGCAACCTCCCGATCAGCGCGCTGAGTTGCTGGGTGTTGCGGCACTCGTGCATCTCGACCAGCTCCGCGTAGTGGGGCGCGGCCGAGTCGCCGGTGCCCCACCGGGAGCGCTGCTCGGGGTTCAACCAGTAGACGCGGCGGGCCCGTTCGGCGATGTGCCGGACGGCCGGGAGATTCGGGTCGCTCATGTTGGTGCGGGCGTCACCGAGGACGAACACGGTCGTGCGCGGGCCGACCGCGTCGCCGTAGCGCTCCGCGAACTCGCCCAGGGCGACGCCGTAGTCGCTGCTGCCGTGCCAGCCGGTGAGGGTGGCCTCGTCGCGAATGCGGGTGCCGAGGCCCTCGGGGTCCGCCGTGCCGTGCACGAGGAGCGGGGTCACCTCGTCGAGCCGGTTGACGAAGGCGAACACGCGCACCTTGCTGAACTGGTCGTGCAGCGCCTGCACCAGCAGCATCGTGAAGTCGGAGAAGCCCGACACCGAGCCCGACACATCGCAGAGCAGCACCAGTTCGGGCCGGACCGGCCGGCGGCGGCGCAACACCGGCCGCATCGGCACCCCGCCCGTGGAGAGCGAACCGCGCAGCGTGCGCCGGAGGTCGATCGTGCCCCGCGAGGCGCGGCGGCGGCGCGCCGCGAGCCGGGTGGCCAGCTTCCGGGCCAGCGGCTGAACGGCCCTGCGCAGCTCGGCCAGTTGGGCCCGTCCGGCGAACAGGAAGTCGACGCGGTCGGCCGTCGGCGCCACCGCCCGCCGGGCGATCTCGTCCCGCCCGCGCCGCTCGGCGACCCGGCGCCGCGCCTCGGCGGCGACCTGCCGCCGGAAGCCCTCGATGCGCTGCCGGATCTCGTCGTCGAGCAGCCGGTCGGTGAACCCGGCGTCCCCGCCCTGCGCCTGGATGCTCGTCCGCACCCGGGCCAGCAGCGTCTGCGGTCGCAGCCACTCCAGGGTCTGGTGCGACGACCAGCCGTCCGACGCGGGGGAGTTGCCGTAGCCGCCGAAACCGTCGACGGCCTCCGCCGCCAACTGCCCCATCAGAGCACGGTCGTTGGCGGTGAGTGCCGCCGCGAGCCGGTCGCGAAGGTCGTCGCGGCTGGTGGGCTCGCCCCGCGGTGCTCCGATGCCGCGCGGGAAGTAGAGGTCGAAGACGGGGTCGAACACCGGGCGCCCGGCCGTCCCGTGCAGCAGCGTCGCGGCCAGTCCCTCGCGGAGCAGCTCGCGGTCCGTGAACCCGAGCGCTTCCATCGCCAGCGCCGCGTCCACGGTCTCGCCGGTCCCTATGCGCAGACCGTGCGCGCGCAGCGCACCGACGAGGCCCGTCAACCGCTCGGCGACATCGGCGGCGGTCACACGGCGTCCAGGTCGAGCTTGGCCGCCGCCCTGAGGATGTCGTCCTGGTGCTTGAGGAGCACGCCGAGGGTGTCCCGTACGAGGGTCTCGTCGAGTGTGTCGGCGCCGAGCGCCAGGAGGGTGCGGGCCCAGTCGATGGTCTCGGCCACCGACGGCACCTTCCGCAGCTCCATCTCCCGCAGCGCCCCGACCACCCGGACCACCGACCCGGCCAGCGCCTCGCCGAGCCCCGGCACCTTCAGCCGTACGATCCGACGCTCCAACTCCTCGTCGGGGAAGCCGATATGGAGGAACAGGCAGCGGCGGCGCAGGGCCTCGGAGAGTTCACGACTCGCGTTCGAGGTGAGGACCACGAAGGGGCGGCGGGTCGCGGTGATGGTGCCCAACTCCGGGACGGTGACCTGGAAGTCGCTCAGCACCTCCAGCAGCAGGCCCTCCACCTCGACGTCCGCCTTGTCGGTCTCGTCGATCAGCAGGACCTTCGGGTCGTCGCCGCGGATCGCCGTGAGCAGCGGGCGGGGGAGCAGGAACTCCTCGCTGAAGATGTCGGTGCGCGTCTCGTCCCAGCTCTCGTCGCGGCCCGCGCTGATCCGCAGCAACTGCTTGGCGTGGTTCCACTCGTACAGTGCCCGGGACTCGTCGACGCCCTCGTAACACTGGAGCCGGACCAGTTCCGCTCCCGCGACCTCGGCGACGGCCTTGGCGAGCTCCGTCTTGCCGACACCGGCCGGGCCCTCGACGAGGAGCGGCTTGCCGAGACGGTCGGCGAGAAAGACGGTCGTGGCGACCGCGGGCGAGGCCAGATAGCCGGTCTCGGCGAGGCGCGCGGCGACTTCGTCGACGGAACGGAACAACGGGGCCTCCGGCGGATCACGGATGGTGCATCGGCAGCGGGCAACATGTCCAAGCGCTTGTTCACCCCTACTGTCACCCTCGACCGGGCCGCCGCGCAAGCGTGTACACCGATCGGTTTCCTCTCGGCCTCCGGCGCGGTAACCTCGCACTATGGCCACCACGACAGACAAGGCGTCCCCCCGAGACCGGCTGCTCGACGCGGCGGCCGAGCTGTTCTACCGCGACGGCGTCTCCATCGGAGTGGAGGCGCTGTGCCGGTCCGCCGGCGTCTCGAAGCGGTCGATGTACCAGCTCTTCGACAGCAAGGACGAGGTCCTGGCCGCGAGCCTTGAGCGGCGCGCCCCCGGGTACGCGGCGCGGCTCACCCCCGGCCCGGACGACGCCGGTACGCCCCGCGAGCGCATCCTCTACGTCTTCGAGCAGGCGGAACAGGCCTCGACCGAGCCCGACTACCAGGGCTGCGCCTTCCTCGCCACGCTGGTGGAGCTGAAGGACCCGGCGCACCCGGCGAGCGTGGTCGCCCGCACCGCCAAGGAGGCGTTGCGGGACGCCTTCCGCGCGCAGGCCGAGCTGGGCGGCGCGCGCGATCCCGAGCTGCTGGCACGACAGTTGATGCTGATCTTCGACGGTGCGAGCGCCCGTGCCGGTGCCAAGGTGGAGACGCTGGACGACGGGCTGACGACGGAGACCGTGCGGGTGCTGCTGGACGCGGCGGGCGTGAAGTAGAAGCAAGCACGCGGCGGGGGCGGCCGCCGTAGCGACCGCCCCGGTCCGACCGGCTCTGCTCACGCGGCCAGGGCCACCGACTCCACCGCAGGCGTGCGCAGCACCCGCCGTGCCGTCAGCAGGCTGGTCCCCAGCGTCACCGTGGCCGCCACCGCGACGACCGCCAGCCAGATCCCGAGCCCCTGGTGCGGCAGTACCGATTCCGTGCGGACCACGGTGAAGGGGACGATCCCGGCGAGCGCGGCCACCGTGCCGGACACCACCCCGGTCACCGTGAGGATCGCCGTCTCGGTGCCCACCGTGCGCAGCACCTGCCCCGGAGTCGCGCCCGCCAGACGCTGCCCGCCGAACTCCCGGGCGCGGTAAGTCGTCTCCGCGTACAGCGAGTTGACCAGCATCACGCAGACGAAGACCACGATGATCCCGACGACCGTGAGGTTGAGCGTCTCCAGGTTCTTCGCGTCCACCGACTTCGCCAGGCCCGAGTCCCGCACGGCGTCGCTCTCCACCGCCTGCATGTACAGGGTCGCCGTGGCCACCGCCGTGAACAGGATCAGCGACATCAGGATCCCGGCGAGCCGATCGGCCCGCTCGCGCAGATTCCGGACGGCCAACCAGCCGCTAGCGCCTGCCAGTTGGAGCCGGTCGAGCAGTCCCTTCAGCAGCCGTGGCGCCAGCAGGGCCAGCCCCACCGACAGCAGGATCGCCCCGTACGCCGGTGCCGCCATCAGCGCCGCGTCCGTCGAGGAGAAGGCGAACGTCGCCGTGATCGATCCAACTCCCGCGACGAGCGCGGCGTAGGCGAGGAACGTCCGCGCCCGGCCCCGCTGCCGCTGCCCGCGCGTCGCCCGCCGTACGGCCAGGAACGCTGCGCCCGCCGCGGCGAGCAGCGTGATGCCGAGGCCCGATTGCAACGCGAAGGGACCGAAGGAGTAGTCGACGGACCGCGCGACCTGACCGCTGTCCTGGAACACCCCGAGCAGCGCCCGTCCCCCCAGCATCGCCGGACCGACGGCGAGCACCGCGCCCACCAGGGCGACGGCCACCGCCTCACCCACGACCATCCGCTTGAGCTGCGCCGGAGTCGCCCCCGAACAGCGCAGGGTCTCCAACTCCCTTGTGCGCTGCCGGACGTTGACCGTGAGGGTGGAGGCGACGGCGAAGAACACCAGCAGGGTGCCGTAGCCGCCGACCACGCTCGCCGACGTCGACAGCGTCTCGGCGCTGACCGAATCGATGCCCGACTGCGCAGCCGTGTCGTGCAGCGAGTTGAACGTCATGATGATCGCCGCGCCCAGGAACGCGGCCAGCAGGGTCGCCAGGAACCGCCCCGGACGCTGCCGGATCGAACGCATCGCCAGTACGAACATCGCTCACACCCCCACCGTCACGTCGTCACCCAGGTGCGCCAGCCGCTCGGCGACCGCGTCGACCGTCGGCGCGTGCATCCGGCCGGCGATCCGGCCGTCCGCGAGGAACAGCACCGAGTCGGCGTACGAGGCCGCGACCGGGTCGTGCGTCACCATCACCACGGTCCGCCAGTGCACCCGCACCGCCTCCCGCAACAGCAGCAGCACATCCCGTGCGCTGCGCGTGTCCAGGGCGCCGGTCGGCTCGTCCGCGAAGATCAGCCGGGGTTCGGCGACCAGCGCGCGGGCGATCGCGACCCGCTGCCGCTGACCGCCGGAGAGCTGGTCGGGCCGGTGGCCGAGCCGGTCGCCGAGACCGACCGACGTCAGGACCTCCCGGACCCGCGCGCGATCGACCCGCCGCCCGGCCAGCTTCAGCGGCAGCACGGTGTTCTGCGCGACGGTGAGCGTGTCGAGAAGGTTGTACTGCTGGAACACGAACCCGATCCGCCGGCGCCGGAACCTGGTCAGCTCCGCCTCGCTGCCGCCCGTCAGCTCCGCGCCGTCGACCATCACGATCCCGGCGTCCGGCCGGTCCAGCCCCGCCGCGCACTGGAGCAGCGTCGACTTCCCGGACTCCGAGGGCCCCATCACCGCGGTGAAGGAACCGCGCTCCAGGCTCAGCGTGACCCCGTCCAGGGCGGTCACCGCGCTGTCGTCATGGCCGTAGGTCCGACTCACCTTGACCAGCCGCAGCGCCTCGGCGGCGGGTCCCTTGTCATGCGTCCGTCGTGCGGTGCGAAACATCGCCATCACCCTCTGTGCGGCACGCCCTGTGCCTCGCCGAAGACGCTACGGAGCGGGCGGGTGGCGCACATTGGGCGCAGAACCCGTATCGAGGGGTGTACTCAGCGACACCCCGGTGGTCGGGCACCCACCGGAACCCCTGACCGACGCCCGTACGGGTCACCAGAACGGGCCGCGCCCCGGCCCACCCGATGCAATGGGGACGTGACCGCGCCCCCGGACGACTGCCTCGCCCGCAACGAGTGGATCTGCGGCGAGTATCTGAGCACCCGCCGCCACATCCTTCTCGACGCGGTCGTCCAGCACCTCCAACTGACCGCGATCTCCGTGCTGATCGGTCTGGCCGTCGCGCTGCCGCTCGCGGTGCTGGCCCGCCGCTGGGGGTGGGCCGCGGGACCGGTGCTCGCGGTCACCACGATCCTCTACACAATCCCGTCACTGGCGATGTTCTCGTTGCTCCTGCCCGTCTAAGGACTGTCGGCCACCCTCGTCGTCGCCGGACTCGTCCTCTACTCGCTCACCCTGCTCGTCCGCAACATCCTCGCGGGCCTGCGCGCCGTACCCGAGGAGACCCGACAGGCCGCACGCGGCATGGGCTACGGCCCGATCCGCCTCCTCCTCACCGTGGAACTGCCCCTCGCGCTGCCCGCCGCGATGGCCGGTCTGCGCATCGCCACCGTCTCGGCGGTCTCGCTGGTGACGGTCGGGGCGATCGTCGGCTTCGGGGGACTCGGCAACCTCATCTACGCGGGCATGAACACCTACTTCAAGGCACAGGTGCTCACCGCGTCCGTGCTCTGTGTGGTGATCGCCATCGCGGCCGACCTGCTCCTGCTGCTCGTGCAACGGCTGATCACCCCATGGACCAGGGCGGTCCGCGGATGAGCACCCTCACCGACGCCTGGCACTGGCTCACCGACTCCGCCCACTGGTCCGGCGACGACGGCATCTGGCACCGGCTCGCGCAGCACCTCGTCCTCACCGTCGTCTGCCTGGTCATCAGTTGCCTGATCGCGCTCCCGGTCGCGCTCGTCCTCGGCCACCTCGGCAAGGGCGGCGCGCTCGCCGTCAACATCTCCAACATCGGCCGCGCGGTGCCCACCTTCGCCGTGCTGGTGCTGCTGCTCCTGACCCCGGTCGGCAAGTGGGGCGAGGGGCCCACGGTCGTCGCCCTCGTCCTGTTCGCCGTACCGCCCCTGCTCACCAACGCCTACGTCGGCATGCGCGAGGTCGACCGCAGCATCGTGCGGGCCGCGCGCGGCATGGGGATGACCGGGCGGCAGATGCTGTTCCGCGTCGAACTGCCGCTCTCCCTCCCGCTGTTGATGAACGGCGTCCGGATCGCCGCCGTCCAGCTCGTCGCGACCGCCACCATCGCCGCGCTCGCGGGCGGCGGCGGACTCGGCCGCATCATCACCGCCGGCTTCAACCTCGCCAACACCGCACAGGTGGTGGCCGGAGCCCTGCTCGTCGCCGTGTTCGCGCTGCTCGTCGAGGGCGTCTTCGAGGCCGCCGAACGGCTCGTGCCCCGGTGGGTGAGGGGAGCGCGATGAGGCGACAACTCGCCGCGGGAGTACTGCTCCTGGCGATCACCGGCTGCTCGACCGGCCCCTCCCTGGAGAACCAGGGCGCCGTCACCGCACCGCCCGGCGACAGCCACCACCTCACCATCGGCTCCGCCGGATTCACCGAGAGCGACCTGCTCGCCCAGATGTACGCACTGCTGCTGAACCACGCCGGATACAAGACGTCCCTGCTCACCGTCGCCAACCGCGAACTCTACGAACCCGCCCTGGAATCAGGGCAGATCGACGTCGTGCCCGAGTACGCGGCCACCTTCGCCGACTGGCTCAACGCCAAAACCAACGGCCCCGACGCACCGGCCGCCGGCTCACCCGACCTCACCGCCACGATGAAGGCGCTGCGCCAACTGGCCACGCCACGCGGGCTGACCGCGCTGGCCCCCGGGAAAGCCGTCGACCAGAACGCCTTCGCGGTCGCCCGGTCGTACGCCCGCGAACACCACCTCAAGACCCTCAGCGACCTCGGCGCCTCGGGACTGAAGGTGCGGCTCGCGGCAGGCGACGAGTGTGTGCAACGGCCTTACTGCGCACCGGGGTTGAAGAAGACCTACGGCATCGGCATCACCGCCGTCGACCCGAAGGGCGTCGGCACCACACAGGCCAAGAGCGCCGTCCAGAACGGCCAGGACCAGATGGTGCTGACCACCACGACCGACGCCACCCTCGACCAGTTCGGGCTGGTCCTCCTAGCCGACGACAAGCATCTCCAGAACGCCGACTACGTCGTCCCGGTCGTCAACCGCTCCCGCGCGGGCAGCACCGGCGTGACCCGGGCACTGGGCCGACTCAACGACGTGCTGACCACGGCCGACCTGGCGTCGATGAACCAGCAGGTCGACAATTGGCGGCGGTTGGCGCAGGACGTGGCGCGGACCTATCTGAAGGACAAGGGCCTCCTGAAGTGAGGTTCGGGGGATTGTCAGTGGTGGCTTGTACCGTGCGGGCATGGGTGTCTATCTGATCGATGTCGGTGGGGAAGAGTGGCTGAGCGAGGACGCTGGGGAAGGGGGGATGGGCGCGATCGCCAAGGGCCTCGACGCGGAGCTGACCCGGCGCGGACTGCCGCCGTACGGGTCGGTCCCGGAGCGGGACTTCGGTTCGGCGTTCGAGGAGAAGCTGAGCCCGTCCATGCGGGGGTTCGACGCACTGTGTCGTGCCCAACTCACTCCTGCGGAGCGGGAGTTGATCGTCGGCTGGACGGTGCTGGTGCCGGTCTCGCTCGATGAGGAGATACGTCTGCCGATCGGCTCCGCGTACACGGACGAGACGGTGATCGCGGGCGCACCCCAGGTCCTGGCCCTTGCCGAACGGCTGGCGGCGGCACTCGAACTGCCCGCCGAGATACCGGAGTCGGCCGGGAACCTCGCCCTCACCTTCTGGTTCCTGGAGGGCGAGGCGGAGGAGCTGGCCGCCGCCCGCCCCGGCCGCTGGAGCGAGGACCTGGACACGACCTTCTACGTGGCCCTGTACCTGCGCGCGGCCCAGCACTCCCTGCGACTCGGCTGCCCCATCACCTTCAGCTGAGCCGCGACTCGGTCCTCAGGCGTCCGCCACCGAGTCGAAGTCGACCTGTCCACGGGACACTCCGAGCGCGTCCGCGTCCACGGACCGTCGTAGTGCCTCGTGCAGTTTCGCCGGGGTCAGCACACCGAGGAAGCGTGCCCCGTCCAGCACGGCGACCCAGCCGGCGTCGTGCTGGAGCATCACTCCGAAGGCCTGCTTCAAGGGGGCACCGACCGGCACCCAGGCGTTCATCCGGTGGGCGAGGCGACCGACCGTGCCGCCCGCCGCGAGTTCGTCGGCCTTGACCCACCCCTGGAGTTCACCCTGCCCGTCAAGGACCACCGCCCACCTGGCGCCCTCGACCCGCAGCCGCTCGGCGGCCCGCTCCGCCGGTTCCTCCAGCCGGACGACCGGCGGCTGCTCCAGGTCGTCGGGCTCGATCTCCGTGACCGACAGCCGCTTCAGACCCCGGTCCGCGCCCACGAACTCGGCGACATACGGCGTGGCCGGCATGCCGAGCACCGCGCCGGGGGTGTCGAACTGCTCGATCCGACCCTGCCCGTACACGGCGATACGGTCGCCGAGCCGTACCGCCTCCTCGATGTCGTGCGTGACCAGCAGCACCGTCTTGCGCACGGCGGCCTGCATCCGCAGGAACTCGTCCTGCAACTGCTCCCGCACCACGGGGTCGACCGCGCCGAACGGCTCGTCCATCAGCAGCACCGGCGGATCGGCGGCCAGCGCCCGGGCCACCCCGACGCGCTGCCGCTGCCCGCCCGAGAGTTGGTCCGGATAGCGCGGCCCGTACGTCTTCGGGTCCAGGCCCACCAGATCCAGCAGCTCGGCGGCCCGGGCCCGCGCCTTCGCCCGCTTCCAGCCGACCAGGGACGGCACGGTCGCCGTGTTGTCGAGGATCGTGCGGTGCGGGAAGAGGCCCACCTGCTGGATGACGTAGCCGATACGGCGACGCAGCCGCACCGGGTCGACACCGGCGATGTCCTCGCCGTTCACGAAGATCCGGCCCGAGGTGGGTTCGATGAGCCGGTTGACCATCATCATGGTGGTCGTCTTGCCGCAGCCGGACGGGCCCACGAGCGTGACGAGTTCGCCCTCGGACACCTCGAAGGACAGCCCGTCCACGGCCGTCGTACCATCCGGATACCGCTTGCCGACCTGCTCGAACCGGATCATGCCCTCACGCTAGTGGCACCGCTCCCGCACCGCCCTTCAACGGCGTCCCACCGGCTGGTGACGTGGACCTGCCGCCCCTGAAATGATGCGAGACCATCGCACCTCAGCGGCACCACTCCACCTCCCGGCGGGCCGAAGGGACAGCGGCATGAACGACGGAGACGACGGAACGGCCCGCGACGGCAAGCTGCGCCGCCGCACGCTGCTCACCACGACGGCCCTGAGCGTCGTACCGGCGGCGATGGCGGGCGGGAACGGCGCCGGGGGAGGCGCCCCGGCCGGCACCACCGTGTCGGACCTGACCGTCGAACACCGCACCGACCCGCTCGGCGTGGACGTGGCACACCCAAGATTCGGCTGGCGCACGGTGTCCGCCGCGCGGGGCCGGCGCCAGACGGCGTACCGCATCCGGATGGCCTCCTCGGCCCAGCACCTGGTGGACGGCCGGCCCGACGTCTGGGACAGCGGTCGCGTCGACTCGGCGGACTCGGTCGCCGTCCGCTACGAGGGAGCCGACCTGCGCGCCTCGACCCGCTACCACTGGACGGTGACGGTCTGGGACGAACACGGCCGCGCCGTGCACGCCACGCCCTCCGCCTGCTTCGAGACCGGCCTGCTCAGCACCGACGGAGTCACCGGGTGGGACGGCGCACGGTGGATCGCCATGACCGGCAAGCGGCCGAACACCGCGGGCGCACCCCTCCTGCGCCACCAGACGGCACTGACGGGCGGCCAGGTCCGCGAGGCCCGCCTGTACATGTCCGCGCTCGGCGTCTACGAGGCCCACATCAACGGCCGCAGGGTCCCAGTGCCCCAAGACGGCGGCACCACCCACGAGTTGCTGACACCCGGCTGGACCAACTACGACACCACCGTCAACTACTTCACCTACGACGTCACGGACCTGCTGACGGACCCCTCACAGGTGACCCTCGCCGCCGTGCTCGGCAACGGCTGGCACAACGGCCGCGTCTCCGAGAACAGCACCTATTACTCAACTGAGGGCAACTCCCTTGCCCTCAAGGCGAAACTCCTCATCCGGTACGCCGACGGCTCCACCCAGACCATCGTCACCACCCCCGACGACGATTGGCGCGCCACCGACACCGGCCCCTACCGCACCGACGACATCTACGACGGCCAGTCCTACGACGCCCGCAAGGAACTCCCCGGCTGGACGGCGAACGGCTTCGACAACTCCGCCTGGACCACCGCCGAGGAACACCAACACCCCTTCCCTGATGCCCAGTTGGTCGCCTACCCCGGTGAGAGCGCCCGCCTGATGCCCGAGTGGGACCGCAAGCCGCAGTCCGTCACCGTCTACACGGGAGTCACGGACCGGGAGAGCAGCGCCAACGGCCGGGGCCGGATCGTCGTCGACCCCGCCCGCACGGTCACCGATCCGGTGCGGGCGGCCACCGTCTCCGTCACCCTGCACCCCGGCGACACCGCCGTCATCGACCTCGGCCAGATCCTCGTCGGCGTGCCCCGCTACACCCTGCGCGGCACGGCGGGCGCCCAAGTCGCCTTCAAACCGGGGGAGATGCTCAACGACGACAGTGCCGGCGCCGACGGACCCGTCGGCTCGGTCTACCGCGCGAACCTGCGCACCGCCGAGGCCACCAGCACGTACATCCTCAAGGGCGACCCGGCCGGCGAGACCCATGAGGACTCGCTGACCTTCTACGGCTTCCGGTACGTCTCCGTCACCACGACCGCGCCCGTGACCCTCGTCGCACTCACGGGCCGGGTGGCCACCTCCGCCCTCCGCGACATCGGCAGCGTCACCACCGACGACAACGACGTCAACCAGTTGATCAGCAACGTCCGTTGGGGCCAGCGCGGCAACTACCTGTGGGTGCCCACCGACTGCCCCCAGCGCGACGAACGTCTCGGCTGGACCGGCGACACCCAACTCTTCTGCGCCACAGGCCTGTTCAACACCGACGCGGTGCCCTTCCTCAGCCACTTCCAGGACACACTGATCGACTCGCAGCACACCTATGGTGCGGACAGGGCCCAGTTCCCTTGGGTCGCCCCGGGCCACCGCTACGGCCAGGCGTTGCCGGCCAGTGGTTGGGCGGACTGCGGGGTGGTCGTGCCGTGGACGGTGTGGCAGATGTCAGGCGACACCGCGATCATCGACCGCAGTTGGACGGCGATGAGCAGGTACCTGGACTGGATCCGGGACCGCACCGGCGACACCTACGCGGGCCAGGGCGCGATCTTCGGTGACTGGCTCGCCTTCCAGATCACCAGCACCCAGCTCATCAGCGACGTCTACTACGGCTACAGCGCCCGCCTGATGGCGGACATGGCCCGAGCCACCGGCCGCACCGAGGAGGCGGCCACCTACGGGCGCCTCTTCACTCACATCAAACGGGCCTTCATCACCAAGTACTTCGCCACCGACGCCCTCACCGGACAGCTCACCGTCCGGTCCGGCCTCGGCGCCCCACCGCCCCACACCCCCGGCAACAGCGCGGGCAAGACCGAGGACGACACCCAGACCGCCCTGCTCTGGATCCTCAAACTCGGTTTCTACGACACGGAGTCGCAGCACCGCCAACTGGTCACCCTGCTCGCCGACAACATCGGCAACAGCCCGGCCCACAAGGCGGCACACCCCGACAGCACCCGTGTCGAGTACGCGGAGAACACCCTCTCCGTGGGCTTCCTCGGCGTGAACGTCATCGCGCCCGTCCTCACCGACGAGGGGCGCGTCGACCTGGCGTACCGGCTCCTCCACCAGAACGCGATGCCGTCCTGGCTGTACTCGGTCGCCAACGGCGCCACCACGGTGTGGGAGCGCTGGAACTCGTACTCCACGGAGGACGGCTTCGGACCCATCGACATGAACTCCTTCAACCACTACTCCTACGGCGCGATCACGGAGTGGATGTACGAGAGCATGGCCGGCATCGCCAGGGACCCCGAACACCCGGGCTTCAAGCACTTCTTCCTCCGCCCGCACGTCGACCCGACCGGGAGGATCACCCGGGTCAGCGGCTCGCACCTCTCGCCCTACGGCGAGATCGTCAGCGAATGGGCCGTGCGGGACGGGAAGTTGATGTACCGGGCGGCCGTCCCCGCGAACAGCACCGCGACCCTGCGCCTCCCCGCCACCGATCCGTCGACCGTGCGCGAGGACGGGACACCGCTGTCCGAGGCGCCGGGCGTCGAGTTCCTCGGCTTTGTCGACGGCACCGCGTCCTTCGAACTCCCCTCGGGACGCTACGAGTTGACGTCCACGCTCGCCTGACCGCCCACGACCACCACCTCCAGGGTGCGCGGCCCGTGCACCCCCTCGACCCGGTCCAGCTCGATGTCACTGGTCGCGGACGGACCGGAGATCCAGGTCAACGGGCGGGCCGGATCGAGGCGTTCGAGTGCCTGTGGCACGGAGGACACAACCTGGTCCGGCACGCGCACGACACAGATGTGGTGGTCGGGGACGAGCGTGATCCGGCGCCGACCTTGATCCGGGCCACCGTCCAGGACGATGGTCCCGGTCTCGGCGGCGGCCACCGCGCAGGCCGTGACCACACTGTCGACCCCGTCCAGTTCGTGCGGGGTGTTCTCCGCCCGGTCCGCGATCTGCTCGACCTCGGCCGCCGCGAGCCAGGACGGCTCCAGGCCCGGCGGTACGACGACCGTCCGCGAACCTCGTCCGGCGAGCAACTCGGCGATCGTGGCGGGCAGTTCGGCCTCCGTGCACCGGTGCACGATCGCCCGGTAGTCGGCCAGGTTCTCCGCGAGCAGGTCCACCGTCTCGGTGACGCTCCGGTTGCCGTGCTCGCGCAGATAGGCGCGGTCGACGGCCTGGTCGTAGGGCGTGTCGTCCCGTGGCACGTCCGCGAGGGCCCGCTCCACACGGCCCAGAATCCGTTCCCTGCTGCTCACTTGGCACCGTCCTTTCCGCCGTGCGTGCGCTGCCACCAGTCGCGGAACGGCTCCGCGGGTACGGGAGGCAGATCGCGGGTGCCGCTCCACGCCCGGCCGGGTCCTGGCAGGGTCCGGGGATGGAAGCGGCGGGTGCGCGAGGCGAGCCGCTGGCCGGTGCGCAGGGCGCCCGGGTGGGCGAAGGTCCAGCGCGCCGCCCGCATGGCAGCCCGCTCGGCGGCATGCCCCTTCGCCGGCCGCAGCACCACCTTGTTGCCCTCGCGGGTCACCGGGCCGCCCTCCACGACCCGTTCCCGCAGATGCACCAGCACCTCGGGGATGTCGATGGCGACCGGGCACACCTCGTAGCAGGCACCGCACAGCGACGAGGCGTACGGCAGCGAGGCATCGATCTCGCTTGCCGTACCCCGGAGTTGGGGGCTGAGGATCGCGCCGATCGGGCCCGGGTAGACCGAGCCGTAGGCGTGGCCGCCGGCCCGCTCGTACACCGGGCAGACGTTCAGACAGGCCGAGCAGCGGATGCAGCGCAGGGCCTGGCGGCCGACCTCGTCGGCGAGGGTGTCGCTGCGGCCGTTGTCGAGCAGGACCAGGTGGAAGGCGCGCGGGCCGTCGCCGTCGGTGGTGCCGGTCCAGGTGGAGGTGTACGGGTTCATCCGCTCGGCGGTCGAGGAGCGGGGGAGGGTCTGCAGGAACACCTCCAGGTCCCGCCAGGTGGGCACGATCTTCTCGATGCCGACCACCGAGATCAGTGTCTCGGGGAGGGTCAGGCACATCCGGCCGTTGCCCTCGGACTCGACGACGACGAGGGTGCCGGTGTCGGCGACCATGAAGTTGGCGCCGGAGATGCCGACCTTGGCGCGCAGGAACTTCTCACGGAGGTGCAGACGGGCCGCCTCGGCGAGTTCGGCGGGCGTGTCGGTCAGCCCGTCCGGGGCCGGGCGGCCCCACTCGCTCATCTCGCGGGCGAAGATCTCCCGGATCTCCCCGCGGTTGCGGTGGATCGCGGGGACCAGGATGTGCGAGGGCCGGTCCTTGCCCAACTGCACGATCAGCTCGGCGAGATCGGTCTCGTAGGCGCGGATGCCCTCCGCCTCCAGGGCCTCGTTGAGCCCGATCTCCTGCGTGGCCATCGACTTGACCTTCACGACCTCCGACTCGCCCGTCTCCTTCACGAGTTCGGTGACGATCCGGTTGGCCTCGTCCGCGTCGGCGGCCCAGTGGACGATGCCGCCGGCCGCCGTCACCGACTCCTCCAACTGGACCAGATAGCGGTCGAGATGGCGCAGCGTGTGGTCCTTGATCTGCTTGCCGGCCTCGCGCAGCGCGGCCCAGTCGGACACCTCCGCCACGGCCTTGGCGCGTTTCGCGCGGATCGTGTGGGTGGCGTGCCGCAGATTGCCGCGCAGGGTCTCGTTGTTGACGGCCTCGTGCGCGGCCACGGGGAAGGCCGGGAACGCGGGCATACCGACGAACGTGCCACTCATGCGCTCGGCACCTCTTCCGCTTCCGCTTCCGTGTCCGTCTCCGTCGCGGCCAGGATCTCCGCGATGTGCACCGGCCGCATCTCCGTGTGGAGCCGGGCCATCGTGCCGCCGATGTGCATCAGACAGGAGTTGTCCGCAGCGCACAGCACCTCGGCACCCGTCGACTCGGCGTTGCGCACCTTGTCGGCACCCATCGCCGCCGAGACGTCGGCGTTCTTCACGGCGAACGTCCCGCCGAAGCCACAGCACTCGTCGGCACCGGGCAGCTCGACCAACTCCAACCCCTTGACGGCCTGGAGCAGTTGGCGCGGCCGGTCGCCGAGACCCAGGCTGCGCAGCCCGTGGCAGGTGGGGTGATAGGTCACCTTGTGCGGGTAGTAGGCGCCGACGTCCGTCACCTTGAGCACGTCGACGAGGAACTCGGTCAGCTCATACGTCTTCGGCACCACCGGCGCCAGAGTGGCCGCGAGGCTGTCACCGCGCCCCTCCGCCCGGGCCCTCTCGCCCATCCGCGGATACAGCTCCCGCACCATCGCCCCGCACGACCCGGACGGCGTGACGATCGCCTCGTACTCCCCGAAGACATCGGAGAAATGCCGGGCCAGTGGCTCGGCCTCATGGCGGTAGCCGGTGTTGTAGTGCGCCTGCCCGCAGCAGGTCTGTGCCATCGGGAAGTCGACCTCGACGCCCAGCCTGGTCAGGAGTTTCACCACGGCGCGCCCGGTGTCCGGATAGAGCGTGTCGTTGACGCAAGTCAGGAACAGGGCGACACGCATCGCGGCTCCTTAGTGGTCGATCATCGGATGGGTGCAGCGTAGTCGGAGGTCACCGTCTGGGGGAGTCCCCGGCTCACCGCGCGGCGAGCCGGGCCTCCGCGGCCCGCCAGCGGGCGGTGTCGCCCCGCGGTTCGTAGCGGGTCGACGGCTGGGTCCGGGCGAGGAGTTCCCGCATGCCGGCCAGATCTGCGACGAGCCCGTGGGCCCGCGCCTGCACCAGCACATTGCCCAGTGCGGCGGCCTCCGTCGGGCCTGCCACCACCGGCAACCCGCAGGCGTCGGCGGTCAGTTGGCACAGCAGCGCGTTGCGGGTACCGCCCCCGACGATGTGCACGACGTCCACCGGATGGTCGGCGAGGGCCTGGGCGTCGTCGATCGCCCGCCGATGGGCGAGCGCGAGCGAGTCGAGAATGCAGCGCGTGATCTCCGCCCGGGACTCGGGCACCGGCTGCCCGGAGTGGCGGCAGGCATCCGCGATCCGCTCCGGCATCCGGCCCGGCGCCAGAAACCCCGCGTCCCCCGCGTCCACGACCGACCGCAGCGCCGGCACCCGCGCCGCCCCGCGCAGCAACTCGCCCAACTCCGGCTCCCCCCAGGCCCGTACACACTCCTGAAGCAGCCACAGCCCCATGATGTTGCGCAGATAGCGGACCGTGCCGTCGAGCCCCAACTCGTTGGTGAAGTTCGCGGCACGACTCGCCTCGGTGAGTACGGGCGCGTCCAGCTCCAGACCGGCCAGGGACCAGGTGCCGGTGCAGATATAGGCGAAGCGCTCCGCCACGGCCGGAACGGCGGCGACAGCGGACGCGGTGTCGTGCGACCCGACCGCCGTCACCGGCACAGGCCCCCGCAGCCCCGTCTCCTCCAGCACCTCGGCCCGCAGCGCCCCCGCCGGATCCCCCGGCCGCCGAAGCGGCGCGAACAGCCCGAGGTCGATGCTGAGCCGGGATGCGATGTCGTACGACCAGTCGCGCGTCCGGGGATCGATGAGCTGGGTGGTCGAGGCGTTCGTCAGCTCGGTGCCCTGCTCGCCCGTGAGCCAGTAGGACAGGAGATCGGGGACGAGCAACAACCGCTCCGCGCAGCCGAGTTGAGCGGAGTCACGGGCCGCCGCGAGCTGGTACAGCGTGTTGAAGGGCGCGTACTGGAGCCCGGTCGCCGCATACAGCTCGGTCGCGGGCACGGTCGCCCACACCTTCTCGGCGACCCCCTCGGTGCGGGCGTCCCGGTAGTGCACGGGATTGCCCAGCAAGGCCCCGTCCGCGTCCAACAGGCCGTAGTCCACGGCCCAACTGTCGATACCGACGGAGTCGACCCGCCCACCGGTGGCCGCGCCCACCGCCCGTAGCCCGTCGAGGACACCCGCGTACAGCGCGAGAATGTCCCACCGCAGCCCCTCGGGGGTGTGGACGGGCCGGTTGGGAAAGCGGTGGGCCTCCGTCAACTCCAGGGAATCGAGCCCGACATGGCCGACCATGACCCGCCCACTGGACGCGCCGAGGTCGACCGCGGCGTACGCCTTCACGTCGGCGCTCATCGAAGGAAGGCGGCCGCAACGCCGGCGTCGACCGGGACGTGCAGCCCGGTGGTGTGCGTCAAGTCCCCACCGGTGAGGGCGAAGACGGCGTTCGCGACATGCTCCGGCAGCACCTCCCGCTTGAGGATGGTGCGCTGGGCGTAGAACTCGCCGAGCTTCTCCTCCTCGATCCCGTACGTCGCCGCCCGCTGCGCACCCCAGCCGCCCGCGAAGATGCCCGAGCCGCGCACGACACCGTCCGGGTTGATCCCGTTGACGCGGATGCCGTGCTCGCCCAACTCGGCGGCCAGCAGCCGTACTTGATGGGCCTGGTCGGCCTTGGTCGCGGAGTAGGCGATGTTGTTGGGTCCCGCGAACACGGCGTTCTTGGACGCGATGTAGAGGATGTCGCCGCCGAGTCCTTGCGCGATCATCGCCCGGGCCGCCTCACGCGAGACGAGGAACGAGCCGCGGGCCATGATGTCGTGCTGGAGATCCCAGTCCTTGGCCGAAGTTTCCAGCAGGGGCTTGGAGATGGAGATCCCCGCGTTGTTGACGACGAGATCGACCCCGCCGAAGGCGAGCAGAGCGGCCTTGAAAGCCTCGGCGATCTGGCCCTCGTCCGTCACGTCGACCGTGACGGCGACGGCCTTGTCGGGCCCGCCCAACTCCTCCGAAACGGCCTGCGCGCTCTCGGAGTTGAGATCCGCGACCACGACGCACGCACCTTCGTCGACCAGCCGTCGGGCAATGGCCTTCCCGATCCCACTCCCCGCACCGGTCACGAGCGCGACCCTGGTGGCGAGCGGCTTGGGCTTCGGCATCCGCCGCAGCTTGGCCTCCTCCAGGGCCCAGTACTCGATGCGGAACTTCTCCGACTCCTCGATCGGCGCGTACGCCGACACGGCCTCCGCGCCGTGCATCACGTTGATGGCGTTGACGTAGAACTCTCCGGCCACCCGCGCGGTCTGCTTGTCCTTGCCGAAGGAGAACATGCCCACACCCGGGATCAGCACGATCGCCGGGTCGGCGCCGCGCATGGCGGGGGAGTCGGGCAGCGCATGCCGCTCGTAGTAGGCGGCGTACTCCTCACGGTAGGCGGCGTGCAGCTCCTTCAGCCGCGCGATCACCTCGTCCAGCGGAGCGGTGGGCGGCAGATCGAGAACGAGCGGCCTTACCTTGGTCCGCAGGAAGTGGTCGGGGCAGGAGGTACCGAGCGCGGCGAGCCGGGGATGCTCGGCCCGCGCGAGGAAATCAAGAACGACCTCGGAGTCGGTGAAGTGCCCCACCTGCGGCCGGTCCTGAGAAGCGACGGCACGGACATACGGCGCGAGAGCGGCGGCCCGCTCCCGTCGCTCGCCGTCGGCCAGCGCACCGTATCCCTCGACGACGGGCCCGAAGGGCTCAGCCTTCCCACGCTCGGCGAGGAACGCCTCGGCGGTACGGATGATGTGCAGCGAGTTGCGCTCACACTCCTCGGAGCTGTCCCCCCAAGCCGTGATCCCATGCCCCCCGAGCACACACCCCACGGCCTGCGGATTGGCCTTCTTGACGGCAGCGATGTCCAGCCCCAACTGGAACCCGGGCCGCCGCCACGGCACCCACACCACCGTGTCACCGAAACACTCGGCGGTCAGCTTCTCCCCGTCGGCGGCACAGGCCAACGCGATCCCCGAGTCGGGATGCAGGTGATCGACATGCGCCGCGTCCACGAGCCCATGCATCGCGGTGTCGATGGAGGGCGCCGCACCCCCCTTCCCATGCAGGCAGTAGTCGAACGCCCCCACCATCTCGTCCTCGCGCTCAACCCCCGGATACACATCGACCAACGCCCGCATCCGATCCAACCGCAACACAGCCAGCCCACCCTCGGTGAGCGTCCCCAGGTCCCCTCCGGACCCCTTCACCCACATCAACTCGACATCACCCCCAGTCACCGGATCGATGTCAATTCCCTTGGCGGACGCATTCCCGCCGGCGTAGTTGGTGTTCCGGGGATCAGCGCCGAGCCGATGTGAGCGAGCGAGGAGAGAGGCGGCTTGGGGGTGCGTTGCCATGAACTTGGGTCCTTACACGAGAGAGGTGAGTTATATCCCCTAGGGGCGCGGGGCTGTATCGATATGCGGCTCCGCCGCGTGGGCGCGGCCAGCAACAACGGACCCGCACCCGCAAACAACCGATCCGGTCACACACTTACGCTCCCCAACCGGCCTGCTGTCCCCCCACCCGCTCAGCAACAATCCGCTCCTGCCACCCACTACCCCGATACGCCCGCACGGGGTCAGCATCAAGCCCCATATCCTCCCGGACCTCCCCCAACAACGGCCGCACATCAGTGTTGTACGCGTCCATCAACACCGCATTGGCCTCCAACACATCCCCCGCCCGCTGCGCCGCCCCCAACGCCACCGAATCCACGAGCAACGCTTTCGCAGTCGCTTCCTGCACATTCATCACCGACCGAATGATCGCCGGAATCTTCGCCTCGATGTTGTGGCACTGGTCGAGCATGAAGGCGACATCGGCGGTGAACCCCCCACCCCGAATCACCTCGTACATGATCCGGAACAACTGGAAGGGATCCGCCGCCCCCACCATCAGATCGTCGTCCGCGTAGAACCGCGAGTTGAAGTCGAACGCGCCGAGCTTCCCCTCCCGCAACAGGGTCGCGACGATGAACTCGATATTGGTGCCGGGCGCGTGGTGTCCCGTGTCGACCACGACCTGTGCCTTCGGCCCGAGCTTGAGGCAGTGCGCGTACGCCGTCCCCCAGTCGGGCACGTCCGTGGCGTAGAAAGCCGGCTCGAAGAACTTGTACTCCAGCAGCATCCGCTGCCCGTCCCCGAGCCGCTCGTACACCGCGGCGAGCGACTCCGCCAGCCGGTCCTGCCGAGCGGAGAGGTCGTCCTGCCCGGGATAGTTCGTACCGTCCGCGAACCACAGCTTCAGGTCGGTGGAGCCTGTGGCGTCCATGATGTCGACGCACTCCAGCAGGTGATCGAGCGCCTTGCGCCGCACCGCCGCCTCGGGGTGGCAGACGCTGCCGAGGCGGTAGTCGTCGTCCTGGAAGGTGTTGGAGTTGATCGCGCCGAGCTTCAGCCCGTGGTCGTCCGCGAACTTGGCCAGCGCCCCGAAGTCGTCGACCCGGTCCCAGGGGATGTGCAGGGCCACCGTGGGAGCCACACCGGTGAACTCGTGGACCTTCGCGGCGTCCTCCAGCTTCTCCTGCGGGGTGCGCGGCACGCCCTGCTGGGCGAACACCTTGAACCGGGTCCCCGAGTTCCCGTACGCCCATGACGGCGTCTCGACTGCCTGGGTCCTGAGAGCGGCCTTCACCGCGGCGAGATCGGTCACTTGAGGGCTCCTGTGACATGCGACGGAACGACATAAGTATGAAACGATTCAGAGAGGGAAGCTATGAGCCTCCCGAAGAGGTGTCAAGCCCTACGGCGAACCCCGCGTTCCGTGACTCCAACGTGACCTTTGGCTATCGAAAGTTTTTCGACCCGGACCCATTGACGTGACAAGCCCGGCGCGCCTAACGTCCCGGCAACCAAGTTGAAACCTTTCACGACGCTGTGAGGGACTCCCCACCGGCGTCGTCGAGGAGCCCCTCATGACCCACCCGTCAGACGCGGGTCCGGCCCCGGTGCTCGCGCTCAAGGGCATCTCCAAGTCCTTCGGCGCGGTACGCGCCCTGCGGGACGTGTCCCTCGAACTGTTCCCCGGTGAGGTGCACGCACTCGCCGGTGAGAACGGCGCGGGCAAGTCCACCCTCATCAAGACCCTCGCCGGTGTGCACCGGCCCGACGCCGGCCAGGTGCTGCTCGACGGCGCGTCCGTCCTCTTCCACGGCCCCGGTGACGCCCGTGACGCGGGTATCGCCGTGATCTACCAGGAACCGACCCTCTTCCCCGACCTGTCGATCGCCGAGAACATCTTCATGGGCCGCCAGCCGCGCCGCGCGCTGGGCCGGATCGACCACAAGGCCACGTACGCGGCGACCGCCGACCTGATGAAGCGGCTCGGCGTCGAGCTGGACCCGGACCGGCCGGCCCGCGGTCTGTCCATCGCCGACCAGCAGATCGTGGAGATCGCCAAGGCGCTCTCCTTCGACGCCCGCGTCCTCATCATGGACGAGCCGACGGCCGCCCTCACCGGCAGCGAGGTGGCCCGCCTCTTCGGCGTCGTCCGCACCCTGCGCGAACAGGGCGCCGCCATCCTGTTCATCTCGCACCGCCTGGAGGAGATCTTCCAGATCTGCCAACAGGTCACGACCCTGCGCGACGGCGCCCTGATCTCCAGCGAACCGCTCGACGGGATGACCGAGGACGATCTCGTACGGCGCATGGTCGGCCGCGATCTCGACGAGCTGTACCCCAAGCAGGACGTCGAAGCCGGCGAAGTCGCCCTGAGTGTCAAGCGGTTGACCCGCGAGGGCGTCTTCACCGATGTGTCCTTCGACGTACGGCGCGGCGAGATCGTCGGTCTCGCCGGGCTCGTCGGCGCCGGCCGTACCGAGGTGGCGCGAGCCGTCTTCGGCATCGACCGGTGGGACGCGGGCGGGGTCGAGGTCGACGGCAGGGCACTGACGAACGGCGCTCCCTCCACCGCGATGGCCGCAGGGCTCGCCCTGGTCCCCGAGGACCGCCGCGCGCAGGGCCTGGTGATGGACATGTCGATCGAGCGCAACATCGGTCTCACCGGCCTGCGTACGACCGTGAAGGCGGGCCTCGTCGACCGCGGCGCCGAGCGCAGCCGTTCCCTCGACTGGGCGGTGAAGCTGCACGTCAAGTACGCGCGGATCGCCGACACCGTCAACACCCTCTCCGGCGGCAACCAGCAGAAGGTCGTCCTCGCCAAGTGGCTGGCCACCGGCCCCAAGGTGCTGATCGTCGACGAGCCGACCCGTGGCATCGATGTCGGTACCAAGGCCGAAGTGCACCGGCTGCTCAGCGAGTTGGCCGCCGACGGGGTCGCGGTCCTGATGATCTCCTCCGATCTGCCCGAGATCCTCGGCATGGCCGACCGCGTGCTGGTCATGCACGAGGGCCGCCTCAGCGCCGAGATCCCCCGTTCCGAAGCCACCGAGGAAACCGTGATGGCCGCAGCCACCGGGAGGGCCGCCGCATGAACAGGGCCTTCATGACGATCGCAGCTTCCGGGAGGGCCGCCGTATGACGGTCACGGCTCCCAATCCCGCGCCCGCCGCCGAGGTGCCCGAGTCGAGCAGCACCCGGCTGGTCGACCGTGTCTTCAAGATGCGCGAACTCGCCATCCTGGTCGTCTTCCTGGTGATGATCGGCATCACCCAGGCGGGCAACAGCGAGTTCCTGTCCGAGCAAGGCATCAAGGACCTGCTCCTGAACGCGACCATCCTGGTCCTCGTCGCCACCGGTCAGTCGCTGGTCGTCATCACCCGCAACGTCGACCTGTCGGTCGGCTCGACCCTCGGCATCACCGCCTTCGCCACCGGGACCTACCTCCAGGGCGGTGGCAACCCGGTCGTCGCGATCCTCCTCGCCGTGCTGCTCGGCATCGGCCTCGGCCTGGTCAACGGACTGCTCGTCAGTCTTGGCCAGGTACCGGCCCTGGTCGTCACGCTCGGCACGCTCTACATCATCCGGGGCGTCGACTCCATCTGGGTCGGCTCACGGCAGATCACCGCCGCCGATCTCCCGGGCGGATTCGTGGACTTCGGCTCCGGCGGACTGTCCGCCGTGCCCTGGCTCGCGCTGATCGCGCTCGCCGTCCTGATCGCCACCGCCTATTACCTCAAACACTTCGGTAGCGGACGGGAGTTGTACGCCCTCGGCTCCAACCCCGAGGCCGCCCGGCTCGCAGGCATCCCCGTCCGCAAGCGGATCCTCGCCGCGTACACCTTCTGCGGCGGACTCGCCGGACTCGCCGGCGCGATGTACCTGGCCCGCTTCGGCAACGTCGACTCCAGCACCGGCACCGGATACGAACTCACCGTCGTCAGCGCGGTGGTTGTCGGCGGAGTGGTCTTCACCGGCGGCTCCGGCAGCGTCTACGGCGCTGCCCTCGGCGCCCTCCTGCTGACCTCCATCAACAGTGTGCTGCCCGCCCTCGGCGTCAGCAGCGTCTGGGTGCTGGCCATCAACGGCATCCTGCTCATCCTCGCCATCGCCGTCGACCGGGTGGTCGCCCTGCGCGTGGCCACCGCACTGAAGAAGAGGAACGCCCGCCATGCCTGAGTCCATGTCGTGGGCGAACCGCGCGATCCGCTGGGACACGGTCGTCGGCGCCCTCCTGATCGTCCTGTTGCTCTTCTCCTTCTCCTCGGTGGACGGCTTCGGCAACGCGCTGAACCTGTCCTTCCTGATCGGCAACACCCTTCCCATCGCGCTGATCGCCCTCCCGATGACCCTCCTGGTCGTCGCCGGCGAGATCGATCTGTCGGTCGCCTCCACGGCCGGCCTGTCGGGCGCCGTGATGGGCAAGCTGTGGAACGACGGCATGGCGATCGAGACGATCATCCCGATCTGCCTGCTGCTGGGCGTGGCCTGCGGACTGGTCAACGGGCTCCTCGTGACCCGGCTCGGCCTGCCGTCCCTCGCCGTCACCATCGGCACCCTCGCCGCGTACCGGGGTATCGCGCAGATCGTGCTCGGCTCCAACGCGGTGACCGACTTCCCCACGCAGTACCTGGACTTCGCGTCCGCACGGCTCGGCACCACGTTCCTGCCGCAGGCCTTCCTGCCCTTCCTCGTCCTGCTGGCCATCGCCGTGGTCGTCCTGCACGCCACCCCCTTCGGGCGGTCGTTGTTCGCGATCGGCGCCAACGAGGAGGCGGCACGGTTCGCCGGCATCCGCGTCAAACGGCAGAAGCTGATCCTGTTCACGGTGACCGGGCTGATGGCCTCCCTCACCGGTGTGTTCTGGGCGCTGCACTACGCCAGCGCCCGCTACGACAACGCGACCGGGCTCGAACTGTCCGTCGTGGCAGCGGTGTTGCTCGGCGGTATCGACTTCGACGGCGGAAAGGGGACGTTGGGAGGCGCGATCGCGGGTGTCTTCCTGCTCGGGGCGCTGCAGAACGTGATGAGTCTGCTCAATGTCTCGGCGCAGTCCCAGATCGTCGTCACCGGTGTGCTGCTGGTCGTCTCCGTGCTCGGGCCGCGGGTCGCACGCCAGATCTTCAATGCCAGGGCGGCAGCGCGCGCCGCCGGATAGGTCGTTCGCCGGCTGTGGCCGGCCGCGCGGTTCCGTCTCCGTCACCTTCGTATCAAAGGACCCCAAGCCATGCGCAAGTCATCCCTCCGCCGTGCCTGCGCGGCCCTCGCCGCCGTGACCTCTTTCGCCGTCGCGGCCACCGCCTGTGGCGGCACCACCAAGAACGGTGTGAAGGACAGCAACACCTCCGCCGCCTCCGCGGGCAAGGCCGACCCGAACGCCGCCCTCAAGAAGGGCCTCACCGTCGGCTTCCTGCCCAAGCAGGTCAACAACCCGTACTTCACCTCGTCCGACAAGGGCGGCGAGAAGGCCCTCACCGAACTGGGCGAGAAGTACAAGGAGGTGGGCCCGACCAGCGCCACCGACACGGCGGGCCAGGTGAGTTACGTCAACACGCTCACCCAGCAGCAGGTCAACGCGATGGCCGTGTCCGCGCAGGACCCGGGCGCCCTGTGCACCGCGCTCAAGCAGGCCATGAGCAACAAGATCAAGGTCGTCACCTACGACTCCGACACCAACCCCGGCTGCCGCAACGCCTTCGTCTCGCAGGCCAGCGCCGAGGACCTCGGCCGCACCGAGGTGCAGTTGCTCGCCCAACAGATCGGCTACAAGGGCGAGATCGCGATCCTGTCGGCCGCGCAGACCGCGACGAACCAGAACACCTGGATCGGGTTCATGAAGGAGGAGTTGAAGGACCCGAAGTACAAGAACATCAAGCTGGTCAAGGTCGCCTACGGCAACGACGACGCCCAGCAGTCCTTCCAGCAGACCCAGGGCCTGCTCCAGCAGTACCCGAACCTGAAGGGGATCATCTCCCCGACCACGGTCGGCATCAAGGCCGCCGCCCAGTACCTCTCCGGCTCCAAGTACAAGGGCAAGGTCAAGCTGACCGGCCTCGGCACCCCCAACGACATGCGCAAGTACGTCAAGAACGGCACCGTCGACGGCTTCGAGCTGTGGGACCCGGCGAAGCTCGGCGAGCTGGCCGCCCGGACCGCCGTGGCCCTGGTGTCGGGGCAGATCACCGGCAAGGAGGGCGAGACCTTCAAGGCCGGCGACATGGGCTCGTTCACCATCGGCAAGGACGGCGTGATCAACCTGGGCAAGCCGACCGTGTTCAATGCCAAGAACATCGACCAGTTCAACTTCTAGTCCCTCAAGTCCTCTACATCTATGGGGTGTTGATGCAGCGCGTGTGCTTCCTGCTGAAGGTCCGGGCGGACCGCCTCGACGAGTACCGCGAGCGGCATGCCGCCGTGTGGCCCGAGATGCTCGACGCACTCTCGGCCACCGGCTGGCACAACTACTCGCTCTTCCTGCGCGAAGACGGCCTGCTGGTCGGCTACTTGGAGACCGAGGACTTCGCCGCCGCCCAGGCCGGCATGGAGGCTACCGACATCAACGCCCGCTGGCAGGCGGAGATGGCGCCGTTCTTCGAGTCCCTGGACGGCGCCCGTCCCGACGAGGCGATGAAGCCCCTCACGGAGGTGTTCCACCTCTCATGACCGCCGCCGGAAGCGGCCTCGCCGCCCCCACACTCACCCTGCTGGACCGCACCCAACTGGACGCCACCGCCGTCTACTTCGTGTCCTACGACGGCCTGGTCAACAACAATTCGTTCCAGAAGAACGGCCTGTTGACCTACAAGGGACACCAGTACGCGGCCTGGTACACCGCAACCCGCAACGCGGTCGTCGCCCGCCGCGCCCTCGGCGCCACCACCTGGTCGAGGATCACCCTCGCCCACACCCTGAAGAGCGACGACTCCCACAACGTCATCTCCATGGGCGTCTCCAGGGTCGACGGCCGCCTGCACCTCAACATGGACTCCCACAGCGACGGCTTCTTCTACGTGAAGTCGATCGCCGGCCTCCTCGACAACCCGGCGTCCACGGCATGGACTTCGGCCGCCTTCGGAGCCGCACAGACGACACTCGACGGCGTCGCCCTCACCACCCAGTTCACCTACCCCCAGTTCATCTCCACCCCCGAAGGCAGACTGCAGCTCAGCTACCGCGTCGGGATCTCCGGCAACGGCCGCAACGCCCTTGCGGAGTACGACGGTTCGGCCTGGACCGCGCTGGGGGAGTGGACCGCCGCGACCGGCACCTACACCAGCACGCACGGCTCCAGCACCGCCCGCAACATGTACCTCCACGGTATCGACTACGACGTGAACGGCCGCCTGCACGCCCTCTTCACCTGGCGCGAGCAGTCCGCCGCCGTGATGTGCGACGCCGGTGGCCTCACCAACCACGACACCGGCTACGTCTACTCCACGGACCGCGGCCGCAGTTGGCGCAACGACGCCGGAACGGCCGTAGGAACAACAGGCAGTTCGGACATTGTGTCCGTCACGGACAGTGGACTGGTCGTGGACTCCCTGAACCCGGACCACTCACTGATGAACCAGGAGAGCCAGACCACCGACTCCACCGGCCTCCCGCACGCGATCATCAGCTATGTCCCCGGCCGTTTCGGCCAGTGCACCACGGACTACGTCACCGACCGCATCGCCCACGGCCGCGCCTTCCACCTCCGCAAGAACTCCGCCGGCACCTGGCAGAAGACCGAGATCCCCATCGCCCTCGCCTCCAGCCAGCGCACCAGACTGGTCCTCGACAGATACGACAACGCCTACGCGGTCCTGCCCTACGGCCGTATCGCGGGCGCCTCGAAGGCCTCCGGGCACACCGACTGGGCGCTCCTGTACGACGCGAGCGATCTGAACGCGTTCGGCGAGGTGGTCGTCGACGAGCTGCGGGTGCGGGCGGACAACGTGCTGTCGATCATGTACCAGGAGAAGTCGAGCGGTACGACCCCCTCGCCACTCCACGTCGTCGACTTCGCCCTGCCCGCGTGACCGGGACGGCCGCCGGAGTCGCCGAAGGTCATGACGGTAATGTGAAGGTCTTCCCGCCGCCCCATGTCACCCTGGAGGTCTCCGCCTGATGGCCCAGCCGGTGGGTATCAAGGACGTCGCCCGTGCCGCCGGAGTCTCCGTCGGCACGGTCTCGAACGTCATCAACCGCCCGGACACCGTCGCCACGGAGACCCGGGCCCGGGTGCTGTCCGCGATCGACCGCCTCGGCTATGTCCGCAGCGAGTCGGCGCGGCAACTGCGCGCGGGCCGCAGCCGGATCATGGGGCTGCTCGTCCTCGACATGGGCAACCCGTTCTTCGTGGACGTGGCCCGCGGCGCCGAGCGGGCCGCGCGCGAGGCCGGGCTCGGGGTCATGGTCTGCAACAGCGCGCAGAGCCCCGGCGAGGAGGCCGAGTACCTCTCGCTCTTCGCCGAACAGCGGGTGCGGGGCGTGCTGTTGAGCCCGGCCGACGCGACCGGACGCAACATCGACTCGTTCCGCCGGCACGGCATCCCCTTTGTGCTCGTCGACCGTGTCGCCGAGGGCACCACCGAGTGCTCGGTCTCCGTCGACGATGTCGCGGGCGGTGCGCTCGCCGTGCGACACCTCATCGACGCCGGGCACCGCTCCATCGCGTACGTCAGCGGTCCGCCCGGCTTCAACCAGGTACGGGACCGCCGTACGGGCGCCAAGAACGCGCTCGCCGAGGCCGGGCTTGACCCCGACGCGCTGCGCGAGCTGCCCACCGACCGGCTCGACGTGGCCGCCGGACGAGACGCCGGAGCCCGCCTGCTCGGTCTCGCCGAGCGGCCCACCGCCGTCTTCTGCGCCAACGACCTCCTCGCCCTCGGCGTGCTCCAGGCGATGTACGCGGCCGGGGTCGGCGTCCCCGACGACCTCGCGATCGTCGGCTACGACGACATCGAGTTCGCCGCTGCCGCCGCCGTACCGCTCACCTCGGTGCGCCAGCCCGCCGTCACCATGGGCGCTCTCGCCGCCGAACTGCTCCTGGAGGAGACCGAGGCGGAGGCGGCGACCGCAGCCCGCCCGCACGAGCACCGGCGGGTCGTGCTCCAGCCGGAACTGGTGGTGCGCCGCTCCAGCCTCGCCGCCCGCTGACTCGCCGGTCAGTACGATTTCATGATCCAGGGGGTCGGATATCGGACGCGCATGTGCTGAACTGTGACGCGGCCCGTCATCCCGTCCGTCCCAGGAGCCCCGTTGTCCGTCAGCTACCGCCAGCCCGGCGTCGTCCTCACCGACCGCCGCTTCACCGTGCCCCTCGACCACGAGGACCCCACGGGCGAGACCATCGAGCTCTACGCCCGTGAGGCCGTCGCGAGCGACAAGGCGGACCAGGAGGACCTGCCGTGGCTGGTCTATCTCCAGGGCGGACCGGGCTTCGGGGCGAATCGTTTCGTCGGACGGCAGGCCTGGCTCGACCGGGCCCTCGACGAGTACCGCGTGCTCCTCCTCGACCAGCGCGGCACCGGCCACTCCACCCCGCTCACCCGCCAGACGCTCCCCCTGCGCGGCGGCCCCGCCGAGCAGGCCGACCACCTCACGCATTTCCGCGCCGACTCGATCGTCCGGGACTGCGAAACCATCCGCCCGTCCCTCACCGGCGGCGCCCCCTGGACCGTCCTCGGTCAGAGCTTCGGCGGCTTCTGCACGGTGAACTACCTGTCCACCGCCCCCGAAGGCCTGCGCGCCGCCCTCGTCACCGGCGGCCTGCCGTCCCTCGACGCCCACGCCGACGACGTCTACCGGGCGGCCTATCCGCGCATCGAGCGCAAGGTCGCCGCCCACTACGCCCGCTACCCGCAGGACGTGGAACGGGCCCGCCGCATCGCCGAACACCTGCTGTGCCACGAGCCGGTCCTCCCGGGCGGCTACCGGCTCACCGCCGAGGCCTTCCAGTCCCTCGGCATCATGCTCGGCGGCAGCGACGGCAGCCACCGCCTCCACTTCCTCCTGGAGAACGCCTTCGTCCGCACCCCACAGGGTCACGAACTCTCCGACGCCTTCCAGGAAGAGGTCCAGAACCTCCTCTCGTACGCCGGCCATCCCCTCTACGCGCTGGTCCACGAGGCGTGCTACGGCCAGGACGCCCGGCCCACCGCCTGGTCGGCGGAGCGGGTGCGCGCCGAGTTCCCGCAGTTCGACGCCGCCAAGACAATCGCGGGCGACGGGCCCCTCCTCTTCACCGGTGAGTCGATCCACCCCTGGATGTTCGACTGCGACCCCGCCCTGCGCCCGCTCCGCGACACCGCCGAACTCCTCGCCGCCCGCACCGACTGGCAGCCGCTCTACGACCCGGCGCGCCTCGCCGCCAACGAGGTGCCGGTCGCCGCGGCCGTCTACCACGACGACATGTACGTCGACGCGACCCACTCCTTGCAGACCGCCCGTTCGATCCGCGGTCTGCGCACCTGGGTCACCGACGAGTTCGAGCACGACGGCGTACGGGTCGGCGGCCCACGCGTCCTGGACCGGCTGATCGCGCTGACGCGCGACGAGGCATGAGGTAGTCCGGGCGAGGCCTCACCGGGTGGCCGACAAGGACATGCCGCATCGAAATTTCCAACATAAGGTTCATTTCGATGAATACCAAGTCTCTCCGCCGGGCCCGCCCGGCCGCCCTGGTCCTCGCCGTCGTCGCGGCGAGCACGGTCGCGCTGGTGTCCTGCGGCGACGACAACAACAGCTCCGGCAGCAGCTCGCAGGCCTCGATCCCGGACACGGCCTCCTTCTCGGGCATGACTCCGTCGGCCCTGAAGTCGGCCGCCTCCTCGGCGATCGCGTCGGCGAGCGCCCGGGCCTCCGCCGCCGCTTCCTCCGCCTCGGCCGCCGCGTCCTCTTTCGAGGCCTCGGTGTCGGCCGAGGTCTCACGCGCGAGCAAGGACGCCCAGAACGAACTCAAGGGCGTCACGGGCGAGGGCAACGCGATGGCGGACGTCACCATGACCGGCAAACCGCGCGCTCAGACCGGCGGACTGCTCGCCGTCGTCGTCACCATCACCAACAAGACCACCAAGAAGGCGTCCTACGCCGTCCAGGTCGAATTCCTCGACTCCTCGGGGAAGGTGGTCGAAAGCCGGTATGTCGGCGCCGAGGATCTCGCACCCGGTGCGAAGGCCCAGCCGGTCGCCATCAGCACGAAGCCGCCGGAGCCGGTGCTGACCCCCAAACTGGCCAAGGCGCAACGCTATTGAGCAACAGGGCGCTCAGCGCTGTGAGTTGAGCGTGTCCACGGCCCCGCCCGCGTCCCCGATCGTCGTGTAGTCCACGGCGACGAAGTTCACCGGCCGACCGCGTTCCCGCTCACAGCGGTGGACGCGGTCGAGCACGTACCGGCGGGCGTTGACCTCGCCCGCGTCCAGGCGGCTGCCGCCGTCGATGGTGATGAAGTGGTTGAGCAGGAACAGGCGTTTGTCGCTGCCACCACGATGCGGTACGCAACTCATCGCGTCCGGCGTGCGGAACGCGAACGGGGTCTCCATGCCGTAGTCGTAGAAATTGCGGTACCAGGGCGCCGGACCGTCGGCCCGCTCGGCGAAGACGACGAGTCGGCGCCCGCTGTCGACCATGTCGCCCAGGGTCGGCCAGGGCCTGGTGGGATCGGGGTCCGGGGTGTGCACCAGGTCGTTCAACCCGGCCTGTGTGAAGGCCTGTTCGGTGTCCTCGCCGCTGATCGCGTCCTGCACGATCAGCGTGACGATCTCGGTCGGATGGGCGCGCATCCAGTCACCGATCTCGCGCAGCGCGGGCACCAGGGCGACGGCACCGGCCCGGCACACCGAGTGGCACAGCCACAGCCCCTCGCGTGGCGGGTTGACCCTGTTCACGGCCGAGGCGATGAACTCCCGTTGTTCCGGGGTGAAGTCGGACTCGGCGAGCCGCGCGGTGATCTCGTCCGGGCGCTCCCAGCGGTAGGTGTCGATCTGCAGGGCGCGCACCCCGTCGTCCAACTGGGCGGTGATTCCCGGGTCTTGGAGCGGGCCGATGAACCGGTCGACGGTCGTCGACATCGCGTTGTGCGAGGTGAGGTAGGCGACCTCGTCGTAGGGCCGGTCGCACAACTTGGCGCTGCCCTCGCAACTGCGGGACGTGGTGGGCGTGATGGCGTACGGCACCAGCAGGACACCGGCGACGGCGACGCCGCCCGTGGCCAGGGCCAGCCATCGCAGCCGGGGCAGTACGGGGACGTGCGGCCGGACCTGGAGGGCCCAGCCCACGCCGGTCAGGACGGCGCCGGCCAGCACCGGGATCAGAGCGGTCGTCAGGGCGGTGGCCGTGATCCGGTCCACGGCCGTGCGCTGCACATCGTCGACCAGCCGGGCCAGGCTCGGCGGCCAGGAACCCGGCGGATCGATCACCCATCCACCGCTGACCAGCCGGAACAGCACGGCGACCAGCCCGGCCAGCACCCCACCGGCCGCGAGCGACCAGCCCAGGGGGAGGAGCCGGCCCGGAGCCGTCGAGCCGCCGTAGACCCACAGCATCGTCAGCGCGACGACGAGGAGGGCCGAGGCGAGGGCCTCGGTGAGGCCGAGTCCGACGGCGGTGTAGGCGCGGGCGCGGTGGAGGGGAGCCAGGTCGTTGCCGGATGCGGCGAGGGTGTCCGTGAGGTTCCAGATGCCGCCGTCGAAGGTCGCCCGCAGTTGAGTGGCGGCCGTCCGGGTCCGGTCCGACACGACGGCGGGGGCGACGGTGGCGAGCGCGGTCGCGACATCGCCGTCCCGCAGCGCGGCCTCGACCGTCGGACGCAGGGCGTCCCGGTCCGCGGCGGGCAGACCGCTCACCAGCGTCGCGGTCGCCTGCTCCGCCTGTGTCTCGGTCAACGGCAGTGTGGGCAGCCTGGTCGGGACGTGCCCCGCGGTCACGGCGCCCAGGGCGGTGGACAGGTCGGCCGAGAAGCGGTCGAAGTCGGGTTCGGTCCGGTTCTGGACCGAGGCGACGAGATCGCCGAAGTAGATCTGCGCCAGGTCGTTGAGATGGGTCAGCACCGGCCGCAGATCGACCGTGAGGACCAGCGAGTCGCGCTCGCCGCCCAGGTAGCCCACCACGGCGTCGATCTGCCGCTGGGTGAGGTCCCGGACCGTCTCCGGCGGCAGCACCAGCTTGAGATTGGAGGTCACCTGGGCCTCCGGAACGGGCAGCCGGGCCAGCAGCCCGCGAGTGACGGCCGCCGTGCGCGGATCGACCAGCACCTGGTTGTAGAGCCGGTCGTAGGCCTTCTGCTCGTCCAGCGCCGAGCGGTAGAAACCTGGAGAGACGACGGTGGAGCGGGCCGTGGCCGCGAGGGTGAGGACGGCCGTGGCGAGGACGGCGAGGGCCATGGCCGCGATACGCGGGAGCCTGCGGGACGCGACGCCGACCGGGTCCATGATTCATCGTCGGCCCGCCCCCTCCGCCCCGCAAACGGACGGCGGGACGCCGAAAACGGCGTGGCCGTGGCGGCGGCGGGCGTGATTGGATCACCCGGGCCTGCGTACGACCACGGATTCCACGACGGGGGACGGCATGGACGAGACGGAACTGCTGGCGGACCGCTTCGAGGAGCACCGCGGCCGGCTGCGCGCGGTGGCCTACCGCATGCTCGGCTCGCTGCCCGAGGCGGAGGACGCCGTCCAGGAGACCTGGCTGAAGCTCAGCCGCACCGACGCGGACGAGATCAGGAACCTCGGCGGCTGGCTCACCACGGTCGTCGGCCGAGTCTGCCTCGACCTCCTGCGCTCCCGCACCAAGCGCCGCGAGGAACCCATCGACGAGACCCTCTCCGAGACCTTCGTCCCCGACCCGCTGATCAGGCCCCTGACGGACCTCGACCCCGAGGCGGAAGTCCTCCAGGCCGACTCGGTGGGCCTCGCCCTCCTCATCGTCCTGGAGACCCTGGAACCCGCCGAACGCCTCACCTTCGTCCTGCACGACATGTTCGCGGTGCCCTTCGACGACATCGCCCCAATCGTGGAACGCACACCGGCCACGACCCGCCAACTCGCCAGCCGGGCCCGCCGCCGGGTCCAGGGCGCGGCCCCGTCCGCCGACCCCGACCTCGGCCGGCAGCGCGAGATCGTCGAGGCCTTCCTCGCCGCCGCCCGCGAGGGCGACTTCGACGCGCTTGTGGCCCTCCTCCACCCGGACGTGGCCCTGCGCGCCGACTCCGGCGCGCTGGTACGCGGCGCGGCCGCCTCCAAGGCGATGCGCGGCGCCCACGCGGTCGCCGAGCAGGCCCTCATGTTCGCCCCGTTCGCCCACTTCGCCCGACTGGCTCTGGTCAACGGCTCGGTGGGGCTCGTCAACGCAGAGGAAGGACAGGTGCTCTCAGTCATGGGCGTCACCGTCGCCGACGGCCGGATCACCGAGATGTACATCCTTTCCGACCCCGACCGGCTGGCCCGCCTCGACGCGAGCGGGTCAGTACGCTGAAGGACATGGAAGACCACATAGCGGACCGGTCCGATCTGCGCGGCGACTGCGAGCGGTGTTTCGGACTGTGCTGTGTGGCGCTGCCCTTCACCCGCGCGACGGACTTCGCGATCGACAAGGCCGCGGGCACGCCGTGCCCCAACCTCCGGACTGATCACCGCTGCGGAATCCACGCGAAGCTCCGGCAGACGGGCTTCAGCGGTTGCACGGTCTACGACTGCTTCGGCGCCGGGCAGCAGGTCTCGCAGGTCACCTTCGGCGGGCAGGACTGGCGTACCGGGTCGAAGGATCAGGCACGCCGGATGTTCGACGTGTTCCCCGTCGTACGCCAACTCCACGAACTGCTCTGGTACTTGACCGAAGCACTCACCCTGCCACCGGCCGAGTCGATCCACGCCGAGGTGCGCGGGGCGCTGTCCAGGACCGAGGCGCTCACGCGCGGCACACCGGAAGAACTCGGCGCGCTCGACGTGGGCGCGTACCGGCAGGAGGTCAACGTGCTGCTGCTGCGGACCAGCGAGCTGATGCGAGCCGGGGCGAAGGGGAAGAAGAAGGACCGTCGTGGCGCCGACCTCATGGGCGCCCGGCTCAAGGGCGCCGATCTGAGGGGGGCCGATCTGCGCGGTGCCTACCTCATCGCGGCCGATCTCACCGGGGCCGACCTGCGCGGCGCGGATCTGATCGGTGCCGATCTGAGGGACGCCGACCTCACGGACGCCGATCTGACCGGCGCCTTCTTCCTCACCCAGCCCCAGGTCGCCGCGGCCCGGGGCAGCGCGGGCACCAGGCTGCCGGGGTCAGTCGTCCGCCCTGTGCACTGGGCAGCGGGCCTCTGAGGGACTGTCGTCCGCGACCACGACCGGTGCGGCCGTCGCGGGTGCCGTGCGACGGTCCAGGTGCAGCCGCAGTCCTTCCGGCATCAGGGTCAGGCGTTCGGTCACGCGGAGCCGGTACGCCGGGTCGGGGCGCAACTCGTAGCGTCGCAGCAGCAGTCCGAGGACCAGCGTCGCCTCGTGCAGGGCGAACTGGCGGCCGATGCAGGCCCGCGCCCCCGTCCCCCACGGTTTGAAGGTGTGCGGGGCGCGGGAGCGTACGGCCTTGGCGTCGAAGCGGTCGGGGTCGAACTCCTCGGCGTCCGCGCCCCACACCTCGGGGTCGCGGTGCAGCATCGGCGTCAGGATCAGCGCCCAGGCGCCGCGCCGCACCGGGTGGACCCCGGCGACCTCGGTGTCCCGGGTGGCCTCACGGGCGTAGGCGGGCGCCGTCGGCCAGAGCCGTAGCGACTCGTCGAGGACCCGGCGGACGTACCGCAGCTTGGCGACCTGGTCGTAGGCCGGGATCTCGGCGTCGCCCCAGACCTGGTCGATCTCGGCGCGGGCGCGGGCCGCGACGTCCGGGTGGCGGGCGAGGTAATGCAGGGCGAAGGACAGAGAACCCGAGGTGGTCTCGTGGCCGGCGACCAGGAAGGTGATGACCTGGCGGCGGACGTTCTCGGCGGAGAGCCGCTCGCCCGTCTCCGGGTGCGTGGTGTCCAGCATCCGGTCGAGCAGGTCGCCGTCGCCGCTCGCCGTACGGCGGGTCCGCACCAGGTCGTCGACCGTGCGGTTGAGGTAGGCGATGTCGGCCTCGTTGCGGCGGGTCGCGGTGCGCAGCAGGAGCGGGGCCAGCGGTGCGGGCACGGAGTTGAGGCGCTGTGCGTAGCTGAGCGTGCCCACCATCGAGGTCACGAAGGGGTGCGGGCGGTCGCGTTCGAATGAGCCGAAGTCGTGGCCGAAGCCGGTGCGCGCGATCGTCTCCAGCGTCAGCTTGGTCATGTCGCCGGGCACGTCCACGGCTCGCCCGGCGGCCAGCTCGCGGTCCCAGTGGTCCGTGAGCCGCTCGGCCACGGACAGCATCATCGGGTGGTAGCCCTCCATGGCCTCGCGGCTGAAGCCGGGAGCGAGGACGTCGTGCGCCAACTGCCAGTTCGGTTCGTGGTTGTACGCCGTGAAGAGCCCGTCCCCGGCGACCGGCCGCAGGTTGGCGACGCCCAGGCCCACATGCTTGGCGAAGCGCGACTCGTCCGCCATGTCGGCGACCAGGTCGGCGCCCCACACGAACATGAACTCCTTGCCGAAGGCCTTCCGCCGGAAGATCGGGCCCAGTTGGCGGGCGTAGCGGAGGGAGTCCTGAAGGGGAGTGCGCCGGTCGGCGCCGATGACGTCACCGAGCAGCGGGACCCGGCGTGGGGGATGCGGGATGAGGTCGAGGCGGGGCCAGCCCTGTTCGGCGTCCCGGAATCCCTTCGGCAGTGCGGTGGGCGTGGCCGTCGTCGTCTCCGCCATGACGCGATCTCCCTTGAGTCAGCGGACCGTTGAAGGCACCGGGCCTGTTGTACGTGGGTTCAATAGTGGGTTTCAGTGTGATCCCGTCGTTGAACCGACGTCAAGTAAAGTGCGGGAATGGCCGCGAACCAGGGTGAGCGCACACGCCGCCGGCTCAGCACCGGGGAGCGCCGGGAGCAACTCCTCACGGTGGGCGCGCGGTTGTTCTCGGAGAACCCCTACGACGATGTGTGGATCGAGCAGGTCGCCGAGATCGCCGGGGTCTCCCGCGGTCTGCTCTACCACTACTTCCCGACGAAGCGGGACTTCTTCGCGGCCGTCGTCGAGCGCGAGAGCGAGCGGATGCTGCGGATGACGGCGGCCGTCCCGGGTGTGCCCGCCCGTGAACAGCTCGCCGTCGGCCTCGACACCTATCTGGAGTACGTGCACACGCACGCGCACGGCTATCGCGCCTTCCATCGCGCCGACGCGGCGGGGGACCAGACCGTACGGCGGGTCTATCAGCGGGCGTTGGCGGCGCAGGAGCGGCAGATCCTCGCCGCGCTGGCCGCGGACCCCGAGTTCGGGCAGGCCGTCGGGGAACGGGCCGATGTGAAGCTCGCGGTGCGCGGCTGGCTGGCCTTCACCACCGCCGTCTGCCTGGAGTGGCTGCGGGGCCCGGAGTTGAGCCGGGAGCAGGTGCGCGATCTGTGCGCGCGGGCCCTGTTGGGCGTCATCTCGCCCTGACCGACCGGTGAAGAGATTGCGTGGCGTGGTTGGCGTGCGCCCCGATCTTCGGTAAGTTAGGCAAGGCTTACCTAAGGAGGTTCAGGGATGGGTGACAGTCAATCGTGGACGGCCGCGCCTGCCGCGGCCGAGCGGGCCCGCTCGGTGCTCGCCGCCGCATGGTCCTGCGCGGTGACCGCGGAGGGCGGTCGCGAGGAGTTCGTCGGCGCGCACAGCGTGGACGACGAGGGCCGGGTGCTCCTCCAGGTGCCCGAGGACAGCGCCCTGCTCGCGGCCGCGATCTGCGCGCCGCGCGGAGAGCCGTCCGCGGTCCTGGAGTTCGCGGACGTCGCGCCCGTCCCCGTGCGCAACCGCATCCGGGCCCGGCTGTGGCTGGCCGGCTGGTTCGTGCCGGAGGAGGGCCAACTGGCCTTCCGGGCGACGCGCGTGGTGCTGCGCCCGCCGTCCGGCGCGGTCGTCGTCGACCTCGACGAGTTCGCCGCCGCCGAACCCGACCCGCTGGCCCTCGCCGAGGCCCAACTGCTGACCCATCTCGCCGACTGCCACTCCGACGCCGTCGAGCGGCTCACCCGCCTCGTCGAGCCGGACAGCCTGCACGGCGCGGTCCGCGTCCAGCCCCTCGCCGTCGACCGGCACGGACTGACCCTGCGCATCGAGCGGGCCCGCGCCCAGGGCGACGTACGACTGCCGTTTCACACGCCCGCCGACACCGTCGACCAGCTCACCGAGCGCATGCATGTGCTGCTCACCCAGGCCAGCGCCGCGTCCTGCCCGCGCCCGCTACAGCGGCAGCGCACAGACGGCGACCGGTGAGGCGAACGGCTCGCCCGCGAGCCCCAGTTCACCGCTCTTGTCATCCACGCTGAACACGCTCACGGTGCCCGACTTCTGGTTCGCCGCGAACAGCAGCGCCCCGTCCGGCGAGAACGCGATCTGCCGCGGGAAGTCACCGCTCACCGGCACAGTCCCGAGCAGCTTGAGCCGGGCGCCGTCGGCCTCGACGGCGTGCCGCGCCAGGGTGTTGTCGCCCCGGTTGGCGAGAAAGGCGTACGCGCCGTCCGACGTCACCAGGATCTGTGCCGGGTAGTTGGTGGTGTTGCCGGTGCTGCCCGACGACTGCGGGGCGCCGATCGACAGGGCGCCCGTGGCCGGGTCGTAGGCGCAGACCGCGATGGTGTCGTCGACCTCGTTGGCCAGATAGGCGTACCGGCCGCCGGGGTGGAACGTGAGGTGGCGCGGGCCCGCGCCCGCCCGGGTGTGCGCCTGGGAGACCTCGGTGAGTGTGCCCTTCGTGGTGTCCAGGCGGTAGGTGTAGACCGTGTCCGTGCCCAGGTCGACGGCGAGGACATGGCCGCCGTCGGGACTGGTGACGAACTGGTGCGCGTGCGGGCCGTCCTGGCCCGGACCCGGCTGCGGAGTCGAGTGCTTCACCAGAGCGGTGTGCTCGCCGAGCGCGCCCGAGGCGTCGATCGGATGCACGGCCACGCTGCCGGACGTGTAGTTGGCGCTGAGCAGCCAGCGTCCGGTCGGGTGCACGGACAGATGGCAGGGGCCCGCACCACCGGTGCTCCGCGCGCCGAGCACCTTGCGGTCCGCGAGGCGTACGGCGGTCACCGCGCCGGCCGTCTGCTCGTCGACCGCGTACAGCGTGCGGCCGTCGGGGTGCACGGCGAGATACGACGGGTCGGCGACGCCGGTGAGCGTGCCGGCGCCGGTGATCCTGCCGGTCGACGCGTCGTAGGTGGCCAGACCGATGCCGGTGCCGCCGCCGTCGACCGAGGTGTACGTGCCGAGGTAGAGGGGGCGGGGGCCTGCGGCCTTCCCGCTGCGGCGCGCGGCCGGTGCCTGGGCGGTCGTAGGAGCGGATTCGGGGTCCGCCGGTGGTGACGCCGGTGCCGGGACCGCGACCACTGCCGCGGTTCCCGCCAGGGCGCCGAGGAAGCGGCGCCTGCCCCAGCCTCCGCGTGACGCCTGCGCATCACTGCTCATACCCACACCCTCAGGTCGTCGCTCGCCTCTGTCCTCACAACCACCTTGGCGTGGACGACCGGTCGAGCGCAAGAAGGGCAACGTCCGTTGCGGAGGGTGCAATGGAGGGGTGGATGGCGGGGCGATCTACCAGTCGCCGTCCTCCACCGGCTTGCCCTGCGCGTCCTTGAGGGGCTGCACCTGGTCGGGCGTGGGCTGCTGCCAGGGTTCGTGGTCGTCGCCCAGCCAGTCGCCCACCGGCTTCACCGCACCCAGGGTGTCGGTGGGGGCGAGATCCTCGGCGTCGTGGTCGTAGTAGTCGAACCAGGGGAGCCCCGCCCGGGTGTACGCGGCGCGGTCCACCGGCGACGGCGGCGGCTCCTCGCCGGTGATCCGGCGCCACTCCGGGGGCGTCACCAGGTGCACGAACACCCGCCCGGCGGGTTCCTCGGCCCAGGCATCCAGCGGCCGGTCGTCCTCGTAGACCTCCTGGCGCATCGAACCGCCGATACCGAGCCCCATGGCAACGGCGGACCGGGACGGGGCCGCCGGAGCGCCCGGTGCCGGAGCGGCCATCGGCATGGCAGGCATGCCGTAGCCCCCGGGCGCCATGGTGGTCGCGCGCGTTCGCTTCGAGCGGTGGCGCTCCTTCTCGCGCCATCTGGCCAACTCCCGCTCGGTGAGCGGGAAGGACTGGAGCTGCACCCCTCCCCACACCTCCTCGCCGGTGACCTGGCCCTCGATCGTGGCTCCCAGGCCCAGCGGGACCGCCACGAACTGACGGACCGTCCCCCGGCCGGAGTTGATGCCGTCGAGCCACGGCTGGCGGGGCAGCACCAGGTAGTTCTGCGGGTGCCGGGACAGCCGGTCGCTCCACGGCTTGCCCGAGACCGCGCACACCTTGCCCACCCCGACCTGGAGCGCCGCCGGCTTGCGCGTGCCCGCGAAGCTCAGCCACATCGCCTCGCGCAGGTACACCGGCAGCATCACGCCACCGCGCGCCCGCCACTGCTCGGGCACCGTGTCAGGGAAGTCCGCGACCCGCCGGACCGGGAACTCACCCAGCCCCGGCGGCAACGCGTGCGTACCCGTCTCCGGCAACCGCAGGGTGCGGACGAACCGCACCGCCACCCCACCGGGCAACCGCAAGGTGTTCCCGTCGATCCGCACGCTGCTGTCCTTCATACGCCCGCGCCCTCCGTCGCCCCACTGCATCACCTAGAACGACCGGCGCCCGTGCCCCGGTTCCTGCGCAGCCGCTCCGGCACGCCCACGCGCTCACGCACCCAGGTCAGCCGGGGCATGCGGGCGCGCTGCTCACTGGTGCACCGGTCGAGCTCCTCCAGCAGCCGGCGGGAGCGGTGCTCGGTGTCCAGCTCGTCCAGGATGCGGTTGACCTCGGTCAGTACGGCACCCAGCAACTGCCACTGGGCGGCATCGCGCTGCACCTCCTCCAGCAGCAGTTGCGCCAGCTTGTCGCGGGTCGCGGCGGCGGTGTGCAGCTCGGCGGTGAGCCGCGACTCCGCGGACTCGGCGCTCACGCTCACATCGGTGGTCACCAGCACCGCGAAACTGACCACGGCGTCACCGATCTCCGACAGCAACTGCTCCACGGCGGCGCCCGTGGACGGCGCGAACAGCGGCTCGGGGTCGCGCTGTTTCGCCAGGTCGGTGAAGGTGCGCGCGAGGACACGCAGCACCACCGTGCAGATCTCCAGCGTGTCCAGACCGGTCCGCAGCACGACCCGGTGCAGCAGCCCCTCCCGGACCCGCGGGTTGAGGCGCAGGCTGTCCTCGGCCTGTCTCAGGGCCGCGTCCACCTCGACGATGTCGTGGTCCAGCCGGCGTGCCTCGTGCAGCCGCGCGGTGGCGTGGTCGACCGGGGTGCGGCCCGCCGCCTCCTCGCCCATACGCCGCATCAGCCGCCGCAGCCGACGGGACAGCCCCTCGATCGACTCACCGGCCTCGTCCACCCACACCGGGGGAGCCAGCAGCAGATTGCAGCCGAGCCCCACGACCGCGCCGATCAGCGTCTCCACCACCCGCGCCCAGGCCGTGTCCCCGACCGTCGTCACGCCGAGGACCAGCATCGCGCTGATCGCCACCTCGGGCACATACTCCTCGACCCGCACCACCCGACCGACCGCCAGCGCGGCCACGATCAGCAGCGCCAGGCTCCACCAGGTCAGACCGACCAGCAGACTGAACGCGATGGCGACGAGCACGCCCGCGACCACCGCGCCGATCCGGCGGATGCCGTTGGTCAGGGTGGCGTACAGGGTCACCTGGACGACGAGCAGCGCGGTCAGGGGAGCGGTCAGTGGCGCGGGCTCCGGGCTCAGCCGCAGCGCGACGACGTACGCGACCGTCGCCGCGGTCGCCGATCGCAGCGTCTGGACGACCACCGGGTCCCGGTGCCGTCCCACGAACCGCACCAGTGGCACCGTCCACTCACGGACATCTCGCATCCTTGGCCTATTCCCTCTCGCCGGATGCCCTGAACGTACCCATTGAGGACCGTAACTGTCCGCAAGGCTTCCTAGATTGTCATCATCGGTCATCGCGCCACGGCACGAAGGGGAGGGGAAGGTTCATGACGAACATCCAGGGCATCGAGGTGCTGACCCGCTCGCACGACTACCTGCGCGAGGTGGTCGCCGCCGTGCCCGGGAGCGCCTGGGCCGCGCCCACGCCGTGCAGCGAGTGGACCGTACGCCAGGTCCTCAACCACGCCCGCATCGACCAGCAGGCCTACGGCCTGGTCCTCACCGGCGACCGCCCCGACTCCGACCCCTTCCACCCCGCCGACGCCCTGGACGGAGACCCGGCCGCCGAACTCGACAAGGCGCTCCGCGCGGTGGCCGACGGCTACACCCGCCTGCCCGCCGACACCGACCAGGTCCCGACCCCGCTGGGCCCGATGCCCCTCCCGCTCGCCGCGGCCACGGCCGCCATGGACGCGGCCGTACACGCCTGGGACATCGCCGTGGCGACCGACCAGAACCGGCCACTGAACGCGGACCTCGCCGAGGCCATCTGGCCGGCCGCGGACCGTCTGGTCGACCAACTCCGCGACGCGTACCGGGTGTTCGCTCCCGCGCGCGAGGTGAAGGACGGGTACGACAGGGGCGAGGCTCTCCTCGCGTTCCTGGGGCGCGACCCGCACTGGATGCCTGCCGGGTCCTGAGGAGAACCCCACCCCGCGTTCACCGCGTAACGGCCGCCCGGCTCCGCGACCGATAACCCGCGATCTTCGCGAGGTTCCCGCAGCGGTCCATCGAGCACCAACGGCGGCGGCGGGCCTGGGAGTCGTCCAGGAAGAGGAGAGAGCACTCCGGGTTCTCGCACTCCTTGACCCGCTCCAGCAGCGGACTGTCGACCAGCAGGACGCCGTCGCGGGCCACCGTCGCCAGCGCAGCGCGTGCCGGGTGTGCCGACTTCCAGCGTTGGGCGCCCAGTTGGGGCGCCAGGTCCGGACGGGCGGCGGCTTCGTTGACCCGCTCGACATCGGCCGCCGCCGGTTCCCGGCCGGCCATCGCGTCCCGTACGACGCGGTAGAGCGCCTCGCGCAGGGTGCGCGCGTCCGTCAGCTCCCGGGCCGTGACCCGCACCGGGTCGGTGCCCGCCGACAGCTCGGCCTCGGTGATCCAGGCGGCCAGGGCGGCCGGGTCGGGGAGCCGCTCGACGGGTGTGCCGTGCCGTTTGCCGAGGGTCGCCACGAAGTTCAGGCACGGGCGTCCGCCGATGAACGGAAAGACGGGCGGGAGGGTCATGGCAGCGAGCTTACCTCCCGTACACCGGTTCATGTGGTGTACGGGAGGGTGGGCGACGGCCCTTGACACCGGTTCATCGGGTGTCGCATGGTGACACCAGTTCAACAGGTGTCGGTCGGATGGGCCGGCCAGGACAGGGAGCGGGTGCGCTATGCGCGCGGTACGGATCGACGAGTTCGGTGGGCCCGAGGTGCTGGTACCGGTCGAGGTGCCCGACCCGGTCGCGGGCCCCGGGCAGGTGCTGGTGCGGGTCGCCGCAGCGGGGGTGAACCGCGCGGACGCCCTGGTCAGGTCCGGGAACTATCACCGGGCCGGACGCCCGCCGCTGATCCCCGGAGTGGAAGGGGCCGGTACCGTCGCCGCGTTGGGGGAGGGCGTCACCGGATTCACCCTCGGACAGCGGGTCGTGGCCCTCGACGGTGTGAACTCACCCGGTTTCTACGCCGAGTTGGCGGCCGTACCCGCCACCCAGGTCGTCGCCCTGCCCGACGGGGTGGACCTGACGCACGCGGCAGCCCTGCCCGTCGCCTGGCTGTCGGCCTGGTACTGCCTGCGCCACCTCGCCCGCGTCACGAAGGACGACACCGTCCTCGTGAAGGCCGCCGCGAGCGGCGTCGGCAGCGCGGCCGTGCAGATCGCGGCCGAGGCCGGTGCCCGTGTCATCGCCCTCGCCGGATCACCCGAAAAGGCCGCCTGGGCAGGGGAGTTCGGCGCCCAGGCCACCCTCGACACCTCGGCGCACCCGGACGACGCCGAGGTCGACGAGGTGCTGCGGCTCACCGGCGGACGCGGCGCGGACATCGTCCTCGACACCGTCGGCGGCCGGGCCTTCGGGCGCAGCCTGCGCGAGATCGGACACGGTGGCCGGGTCGTCGCCCTCGCCAATGTCGCCCTGGAGCCCAGCACCGTCGACACGCGCGACTTCTACCCGAAGAACGCGTCGGTCCTCGGCTTCCAGCTCACCAACCTCCAGATCCACGGCGGCTACGACCCCCGCCCGGACCTGCGTGAGCTCGCCGTGCGGGTGGCCGTCGGCACCTACCGCGTTCCGATCGAGACCGTCGTGCCCCTCGCCGAGGCGCGCGCCGCCCACGAGCGGCTGGAGCGCCGGGACAACCGGGGCAAGATCGTGATCGCGGTGCCGGGGGACTGATGGCAGACGTCAGACGTACAGCTTGTCGATGAAGGCGGTCAGATTGCCGACCGTCCGGTCGATCTGCTCCTCCACGGTCAGACTCTCCTCGATGCGGATGCCCGACTCGGGGATCCTCCTGCCGCGCACATAGAGGGAACAGGCGAGGTCGGTGCACATGTACAGGCCGACCGAGTTGCCCTCGCGTCCCGCCGGACCGGCCTTGCGCGCGGTCATCAGGGAGACACCGCCGCCCGGGTGGGTCGTCACGCACAGCGAACACATGCTGCGGTGCAGAAAGCCGCGTTGCGCGGACGGGAACCGCAGCGTGACCCCGACCAGCCCGGCCGCCCGCTCGGTGACCAGATAGCAGCGGTCGGGCGCCCCGGGATCCCGCCAGCCCAGGAAGTCCAGGTCGTCCCAGGGGCGGGTGTCGAGATCGCGGGGTACGGCCAGCCGCTTGGCCTCGCCCTTCGAGCAGTTGACAAACGAGTTGCGGATGTCGTGCTCGGTGAGTGATCTCATGGGAGGGGCTCCTGGGTGTCGGTTCCGAAACCTAGAGGGTCTAGGTTTCGGCCCAGGGTAATGAGGCGGCTGGTGGAGGCGCCAATGGATTTCGGGGGCGTCGGACTGAGACAGGCGCGGGCGTTGCGACATGTGGCGGAGCGCTCGGCGGGCCCGGCCGTCGATCCGGATCTGCGCATCACGCTCAACTTCCACCCCGACCGTACGGCGGCCGGCCGCCCGATCCTCGAAGCGCTGGCCCAGGATGGCACGTACCACTCGCAGTTCGTCACCGGCACCAGCAACGGCGGCCTGACCGCCCACCCCGGCGGTGACCGTTGGCGCTGGGAGAGCCGGATCTTCGCGGGTGCCTACGACGGGGCGCCCGCACCCGAGCGACCGGTGTACGGCGGACTGAACTTCCGACGCCAACTGGTCGGCGCGGCACCGAGGTTCGGCTCCTCGCACCTGCGGCTGACCGGCGCGGCCCTCGCCCGCGCCACCTTCTGCTACCCCGACAGCGCGGCCGAACCGACCGACTTCGGCGTCGCCGCCGGCATGTCCCTGATCGCCCTAGCCGAGGCCGACGAACAGGACGCTCTCAACGACTACATCGAGACACAGGTGCACGGCGGAGTCGACCTCGCCCGGGACATCGAGGCCCTCGTCCTGGACGCGAGCTACCGCGACACCCCCGTCGAGACCGCCGCCCGCCGACTGCCCTGCCCGGTCGAATGGCACCCCGGCTACCGACTCACCGTGCCGGAACTGCACCGGCACGCGGACTACCGGGGCCAGGAGTACGCCGACCTCGGCGCCCACATCGCCGAGAAGGGCGTGATCGACCCCCGAATCATCGGCGACGCGTCCCGCACCGGACGCTACGAACTCCAGCACCTGAAGATGGTCTGGCACACCCTGGCCCGCTTCGGGGCACCGGAGGGGGCGGGGACGGCACGGCAGCCCTGGGGTGCGGCCGTCGGCGGCCAGACGCCAGTGGCGAGTACGCCCAATGGGTAGGCGTGGGTGGCTAGTTCGGTGCGGTTCGTCGCGTTCTCAGTGGCCCTGTGGATGCTGTGGTGGTGAGTGGCGGCCGTCGGGTGGTGTCCGTTGGCCGCGGTGGCGTCGCGTCAGCTCTGCCGCGCGACCGTCGGTGGCCAGACATCCGTGGTGAGCACGCCCAACGGGTAGGCGCGGGTGGCCAGTTCGGTGCGGTTCGTCGCGTTCCAGCGGGTCGATGGATGCCGTGGTGGTGTGTGGCGGCCGCCGGGTGGTGTCGGTTGGGTGCCGTTCGTCGTGTTCCAGTGGGTCGATCGACGTCGTAGTGGTGTGTCATGGCGTCGGGTAGTGACCCTTGGCCGTGAGGACGGCACGTCAGCCTTCCCGCGCGGCCGTCGGCGGCCAGACGCCTGTGGAGAGCACGCCCAACGCATAGGCCCGGGCGACCAGTTCCGTGCGGTTCGCCGTGTTCCAGCGGGCCGACAGGCGCCGTAGGTGGTAGGTCACGCCGTCGGTGGTGAGGCCGGTTTCGCGGGCCGTGTGGGCGGTGGTGGCGCCGGCGGCGAGGAGGGCCAGGATGCGGGCCTCGATCGGGGTGACCTGGGTGGGGGTGTCCTCGCGGGGCTCGCCCTCACCCTGCACGCGCAGCATCACCAGCAGTGCCGGGGTGTCCTCCACGGTGTCGCTGACCGGGTCGGCCGTCAGCTCCCCGTGGCGCTCGGCGCCGTCCGGGGCCCGCCACCGTACCGACACCTGGTAGCGCGAGCGGTGCCGCAGCCGTAGCGCCTGGGCGATCCGCTCCACCTGGTCGGACTCCTGCGGCCGGAACAGGTCGAGCACGTCACGGCCGCGCAGCCGCCCCGGTGTCGTACCGCACTCGGCCGCCATCGCGGGATTCGCCACCTGCACCGAGCCGTACACATCGCACACCGCGACCGGCACCGATACCCGGTCGAAGAGCATCAGGGCGCGATTGCGCCACACCACGCTCTCCCTGCGGTCCCAGTCCACCCGCACTACACAACCATGCGAGGTGATCAATGCGAAACGGCCGGTCGGGGGCGTTCAGTGGCAGGTCCCGCTGCCGCTGTAGCAGGGTGAGTAGCGGACGGTCGGGGTGGACGTGGGGGAGGGATGGGCGCGGTCGTAGTCCTGCTGCGCGCCCCCTAGCAGCGTGGTCAGGAGCAGGGCGAGCAGAAGGTGCGACACCAGCGTCCACGGTGCGCGGGACAGTGCCGCGAGCACCGCCAGGGCGAGCACGGCGTAGACGCACATCTGCGTCCAGGAGATGCTCGCGAGCGTCGCCGTGTCCATCTCGTCCTGGTTCCCCTGCGCGGCCCAGTTCTCCAGGCCGTAGTCGAACATCTTCGCCGCGTAGACGGCGGCTTCGAGGATGAACAGGAGGATGGCAGTGGCGATATCCGGACCGAGCGGTGTCCGGCCGGACCACGGCCATGTGAGCCGGGACGGACTCTCGGGCGGTACCTGCGTCATGACCACCACCCTGCCGGGCGGGTCGCGGGCGCACATGAGTACGCGCACTCAGATCGACCGCCGGGCCGGGACGGCCGGTTAGCGGGACCGGGCCGTCGGCGCAAGACTCCATCCGTGCTTTCCGCTACACGATCATGTAGTCCCATGGCACGGTCCGCCGGTGCGCGGCGAGCACGCTGGATCGCGGTACTTCCGTACAGCGAAAGGCAGTTGTCGCACCATGCCCCCCACCGACACCCTCTCCACGGACACCCTCCCCGGCGTCCCCGTCGTCGACATCACCGCGACCGGACCCGGTCGCACCCCGATGCAGCAGATCATGGAGCTGATGCGTCGTCACGGTCCCGTGCTCGTACGGCGGTTGCACGGGCGGGACACGCTGTTCGTCAGCGATCTCGACCTGGTGGCCGACCTTGCCGACGAGCGGCGGTTCGCCAAGCACATCGGGCCCGCCCTGGAGAACGTGCGGGCCTTCACCGCCGACGGACTGTTCACGGCGTACAACGACGAGCCCAACTGGGCCAAGCGCACGACATTCTGATGCCCGCCTTCGCGCTCGGCTCGATGCGCACCTACCACCCCGTGATGCTGAAGGTCGCCCACCGGCTCATCACAGCCTGGGACCGCGCGGCCCGTGCCGGGCAACCCGTCGACGTGCCCGACGACATGACCCGGATGACCCTCGACACCATCGGACTCGCGGGATTCGACTACGACTTCGGGTCGTTCGAGCGCGACGAGCCGCACCCCTTCGTCGAGTCCATGGTCCGCTGCCTGGAGTGGAGCATGACCAGGCTGGCGCGCGTCCCGGACGAGGACCACTCGGCGGCCGACGCCGCGTTCCGGGCCGACGCCGACTACCTCGCCCAGGTCGTCGACGACGTCATCGCCGCCCGCACCGGCACCGACCAGAACGACGCCGAGGACCTTCTCGGACTCATGCTCGGCGCCGAGCACCCCGCCGACGGCACGAAGCTCGACACCGCCAACATCCGCAACCAGGTGATCACCTTCCTGATCGCGGGTCACGAGACGACCTCCGGCGCGATGTCGTTCGCGCTGTACTACCTGGCCAAGCATCCGGCCGTGCTCCAGTTGGTGCAGCGCGAGGTGGACGCGCTGTGGGGCGGCACGGCGGACCCGGAGCCGACATACGACGAGATCGGCCGACTCACCTACACCCGCCAGGTGCTCAACGAGGCGCTACGCCTGTGGCCCACCGCCGCCGCGTTCAGCCGGCACGCGCTGGAGGACACCCTGCTCGGCGGACGCATCCCGCTCCGTGCCGGCCAAGCCGTCACCGTGATCGCCCCGATGCTGCACCGGCAGCCCGGCTGGGGCGACAACCCGGAGCTGTTCGACCCCTCGCGGTTCACGCCCGAGGCGGAGGCGGCCCGGTCCGTGCACGCCTTCAAGCCGTTCGGCACCGGTGAACGCGCCTGCATCGGACGGCAGTTCGCGCTGCACGAGGCGACCATGCTGCTCGCGATGCTCGTCCACCGCTACCGGCTCCACGACCACGCGGACTACCGACTCGGCGTGAAGGAAACCCTCACCCTCAAGCCCGACGCCTTCACGCTGACGCTCACGGAGCGCACCTCCGCCGACCGCGTGCACCCGCCGCTGCCCGGTGTCGTCGAAGCCCCCGCGACTCCTACGGCGGAGGCCATCCTCCCCGCCCGCGTCCGCCCCGGCACCGGCGCCCTCTTCCTGCACGGCAGCAACTACGGCACCTGCCGCGCGTTCGCCGCCCAACTCGCCGACGAGGCCGCCGTGTTGGGCTGCTCCGTCGAGGTCGCGCCGCTCGACGCGTACGCCGAAGGACTGCCCACCGACCGCCCCGTCGTCATCGCCGCCGCCTCCTACAACGGCCGCCCCACCGACGACGCCACCGCCTTCGTCGCCCGGCTGGAGGAGACCCACGACCTCACCGGCGTGACCTACGCCGTCCTCGGCGTCGGCGACCGCAACTGGGCCGCCACCTACCAGCACATGCCGACCCGCATCGACGCCCGCCTCGCCGAACTCGGCGCCACCCGCCTGACCGACCGGACCGCCGCCGACGCCTCCGGCGATCTCACCGGCGCGGTACGGGAGTTCACGGCCCGGCTGTGCACGGCCCTCCTGGAGACCTACGGCGATCCCGACGCCACGGACGCCGCACCCGTCGAGCCGGCCGCCGCCTACGAGGTCCGTACTCTCACCGGCGGTCACCTGGACGCCCTCGCCGAACGGCACGGCCTGGTGCCCATGACCGTCACCGAGTCCCGCGATCTCACCGCGCCCGGCCACCCGCGCCGCAAGCGCTTCGTCCGCGTCGCCCTCCCGGACGGCACCCCCTACCGGACCGCCGACCACCTCACCGTCCTGCCCGCCAACGCCCCGGTCCTCGTGGAACGTGCCGCCGCCGCACTCGGCGTCGACCTCGACACCGTCCTCGACATCCGCCCTGCCCGCCCGCGCCGCGACGGCCTCGCGGTCGACCGGCCCGTGACCGTACGCCAACTGCTCACGTACCACACCGAGTTGCAGGACCGACCGACCCCCGGCCAACTGCTCGCGCTCGCCGCCGCCAACCCCTGCCCGCCCGAGCGCACCGCCCTGGCCGCGCTCACGGACGACCCGCGCACCTTCGTCGAGATCGTGGAGGACCACCCGGCCCTGCGCGGCGCCCTGGACTGGCCCACCCTCCTCGACCTCCTCACCCCGCTGCGCCCCCGCCACTACTCGATCTCGTCCTCGCCCGCCGTCGACCCCGGCCAAGTGGACCTGATGGTCTCCCTGTTGGAGGCACCGGCCCGCTCGGGCAAGGGCGTCTACCGGGGAACCGGCTCCGGCCACCTCGCCACCGTCGCACCCGGCGACACGATCCTCGCCCGCGTCCAGCCGTGCCGCGAGGCCTTCCGGATCGACGACTCCACCCCGGTCGTGATGATCGCGGCGGGCACCGGCCTCGCCCCCTTCCGCGGCACCATCGCCGACCGTACGACCGCGCTCGCCTCCAGCGCCCAACTCGCCCCGGCGCTCTGCTACTTCGGCTGCGACGCACCCGACGCCGACTACCTCCACGCCGACGAACTCCGCGCCGCCGAAAGCGTCGGAGCCGTCTCGCTCCGACCGGCCTTCAGCGCGGCCCCGGACGGTGACGTCCGCTTCGTCCAGCACCGGATCGCCGCGGAGGCCGACGAGGTGTGGGCCCTGCTGGCCGCGGGCGCCCGCGTATACGTCTGCGGAGACGGTTCACGGATGGCACCGGGCGTGCGCGACGCGTTCCGTACCCTGTACCGGGACCGCAAGCCCGGCGTCGACGACACGGCCGCCGAGCGGTGGCTCAACACGCTGACGGCGGACGGCCGTTACGTCGAGGACGTGTACGCCGCCGGCTGACCGGGACGGGAGAGGTGGGCGCACGGTGACGGACTCCACGGAGCGAGCCCGACAGCTACTCGGTGCGGCGGGCATCCCGCCCGGCGACCTCGCCCACCTCCGCCCCCTGGGCGGCGGCACCTACAACACCGTCGAGGAACTCACCCTCACCGACGGTGGCCGCTACGTCCTCAAGACCGCCCCCACCGCCCCCGGCCTGTCTCACGAGCGCCAACTGCTCATCTCCGAGGCGGACTTCTACCGCGCCGCCGCCAAGGCCGGGGTGCCGGCACCGCGCGTGGTGGCCCTCGACGGCGACACCCTCCTGATGACGCGCTGCCCGGGCGCACCCTGGGACGACTCCCTCACGGACACCGAAGTGACCGCCCTGCGCACCGAGTTGGGCCGCCAGGTCGCCTGTCTGCACGAGATCACCGGCCCCGGCTTCGGCTACCCCTCCGGCGCACTCGGCCCCCTCGCCCCCGACTGGCGGACCGCGTTCACCACGCTCTACGACGCCGCCCTCGACGATGCCCGCCGCTACCGCGCCTGGCTGCCGCTCCCCGCCGACGACATCGCCCGCACGGCCCGCTCCGCCCACGACGCCCTCGACGAGGTCACCGTCCCGAGCGCCGTCCACTTCGACCTGTGGCAGGGCAACATCCTGGTCGACCGCACCTCCGGAACGCCCCGCATCGGCGGCCTCATCGACGGCGAGCGCATGTTCTGGGGCGACCCCCTCGCCGACTTCGTGTCCCTGGCCCTGCTCGGTGACATCAGGACGGACGAGCCGTTCCTCGCGGGCTACCGGGAGGCGGGCGGTCGGGCCGAGTTCGACCGGCCGGCCCGGCTCCGCTACGCCCTCTACCGCAGCTACCTCTACCTGATCATGCTCGCCGAAGCGGTCCCCAGGGGGTTCGGCGAGGAGGAGAACCGCTGGCGGCGGGAGAAGGTCGGCCCCGAGCTGCTCGCCGCCCTGGGGGAGATCGACGAGACGGCCGCCACCCCGTAGTGTGCATTTCGCCGCCCCTTAGTTCAGGCCGTGAATTAAGAGGGCGGGGAAAGTCGCGCCCGGCGGGACCGCAGGAGTATCTTGCAGGTCGGGCAGGGTTCGGAGGGAGCCACATGGCGGGGCGGAACGGGCGCACGGTACGCGACCTCAGGCGGGCCAACCGCACGGCCGTACTGCAACGGCTGTACTTCGACGGACCTCTCAGCCGCTTCGAACTTGGTCCGGCGACCGGACTCAGCTCCGGCTCGGTGAGCAATGTCGTCGCGGACCTCGTCGCGGACGGTCTGGTCGAGGAGGCCGGCAGCGTCGACTCCGACGGCGGCCGCCCCCGCACGCTGCTCCAAGTCGCCCCGCACAGCGGCCACATGATCGGCGTCGACGTCGGCGAGACCCGGGTCCGGGTCGAGCTGTTCGACCTCACCCTCACCGAACTCGCGCGTGCCGAACGCCCGTTGGAGCAGCAGCGCTACGAGGTCGAGGTCATCGTCGGCCACATCCGCGACGGCATCGCCGAAGTCCTCGCCGCCGCCGAGATCGCATCCGAGCGGCTCCTCGGCGTCGGCATCGGCGTCCCCGGCATAGTCGAGCACACCCAGGACCACGGCGCCGTCGTGCACGGCCAGACCATCGGCTGGGACGCGGTCCCGCTGGAGGAACTGCTCCGCTCGACCTCCCAACTCCCCGACACCGTCCCGTACTTCATCGACAACGGCGCCAAGACCCTCGGCCAGGCCGAGATGTGGTTCGGCGGCGGTCGCGGCGCGCGCAACGCGATCGTCGTCCTCTTCGGCTCCGGCGTCGGCGCCTGTCTCGTCACCCCCGAGGTGGAGCACGGCCGGGCCGTCGAGTGGGGGCATCTGACCGTACGGGTCAGGGGGCGCCGCTGCCGCTGCGGAGCGCTCGGCTGCCTGGAGGCGTACGCGGGCGCCGAGTCGCTGCTCGACCGCTGGCGCGAGCAGGGCGGACGCCCGCCCGAAGGCACCGACGAGGAGACCGCGATGACCGCGCTGTTGGTCGCCGCCTACCCGCCGGAGGGCACCGACGCCGACCCCGTCGCGCTCGCCGTCCTGGAGGAGACCGCCGAATACCTCGGCGCCGGCCTGTCCGACCTGATCAACCTCTTCCAGCCCGAGCGCATCCTCATCGGCGGCTGGGCCGGACTCCAGCTCGGCACCCGCTTCCTGCCCGCCGTACGCCACCACGCCACCGCGTACGCGCTGCGCCACCCCGCCGGACGCGTCAGCATCGACCTCGGACTCCTCGGCCCCGACGCGGTCACCGTCGGCGCCGCCATCCTCCCGCTCGCCGACTTCTTCGCCCGCGGCGGCCGCCGTGCCGAGCCCATCCCCGAGGGCCCACCACCCGCCTGGCGCACGGCACTTGAGGACCGGGCACCGCACTGAGGGATGGCCCAGGGGGAGTTCGAGAGATCATCACCCCATGAACGAGATCATCCTGATGTCCGACGCCCGCGTAGCCGCCGTCCCCGTCGAGGAGTGCGGGGAACCCCTGGTCGACGTGAGCGGCGTACTACTGGTCGACGACCGCAAAAACAAGGAGTCCGACAGCGGCGCCGAACTCCACCTGCGTCAGGGCGTGTTGGACCGCCTACGGCGACGAGCTGCGCGCCGCGTACCCGGACTGGTCCGCCGACCGGATCCGCTCCGCCGCCAGCCGCTATGTTTCCCCGCCCGAGATCGCCCCGCACACCGCCGGCGCCGCCGTCGACCTGACCCTCGCCGACGCCGGTGGCCGCGAACTCGACCTGGGCACACCGATGAACGCCAACCCGGAGCAGAGCGACGGCGCCTGCTACACCGACGCCGGCAACATCACCGCCGAGGCCGGGGCCCACCGCACCGTGCTGGGCAAGGCGCTCGGTGCGGCGGGCCTGGTCAACTACCCGACGGAGTGGTGGCATTGGTCGTACGGGGACCGCTACTGGGCGCTGACGACCGGCGCGCCCGCCGCCCTGTACGGACCGAAGGACCTGGACCCGTCGTGAAGCTGTACCCGGGACTAACTGGCGAAAGCGTCCACGCCGGTCAGTTCGGCGGACAGCGTCCACAGACGTGCCGCCTGCTCCGGGTCGGTCGCCCAGGACTTGACGCCGGCGCGCTGGTCGCCGTCGACCGCGGGCTCGGCGATGTCGCAGTCCTCAAGGTAGACGCCGCCCATACCGGCCAGTTGGGGCGAGGTCGCCGCCCACACCTCCGTGGCCGCGCCCTGCTCCGGGGTCTTGAAGCCCTCGGGGTTCAGCACGTTGCCCTGCTCGTCGATCCAGCCGCGCTCGACCATCTCCTCCTTGGGGATGTGGCGTTGCAGCGGGGTCAGGATGCCGCCCGGGTGGAGCGAGAAGGCCCGGACGCCACGGTCGGCGGCGAGTGCGTCGAGGTGGACGGCGAACAGGACGTTCGCCGTCTTCGCCTGACCGTACGCCTCCCACTTGTCGTAGCCGTGGCTCCACTGGACGTCGTCCCAGCGCATCCCGGAGAAATGGTGGGCGCGCGAGGAGACCGAGACCACGCGGGCGCCGCCCGGCTCGATGGCCGGCCACAGGCGGTTGACGAGGGCGAAGTGGCCGAGGTGGTTGGTGGCGAACTGCGCCTCCCAGCCGGGCCCGACCCGGGTCTCCGGGCAGGCCATGATCCCGGCGTTGTCAATCATGAAGTCGACGGTGCGGCCGGAGGCGAGGAACCGCTCGGCGAAGCCGCGCACGCTCTCCAGGTCGGCGAGGTCCAGTTCGTCGACCTCGACGCCGGGCAGTCCGGCCACGGCCTCCCGGGCGGCGTCGGGGCGGCGGGCGGGGACGACCACCTGGGCGCCCGCCTTGGTGAGCGCGCGGGTGGCCTCCAGGCCGAGGCCCGAGTAGCCGCCGGTGAGGATCGCGAGCTTTCCGCCGAGGTCGAGGCCCGTCAGGACGTCGTCGGCGGTGGACTTGTCGTCGAATCCCGAACCGATCTTGTGCTGTGCAGTGGTCATGGGAGAGACGCTACGAATTGAAGTGCGCTCGAAGTCAAGGCGGAGCCGTGAAAGGGGAAGCCCCGACCGCGACGGGGGAATCACGGCCGGGGCGGCCAAAAGGTGGGCACGGAAGGCGGTCGCCTCGCGGCGAAAGGCTCCACAGGGCTTCAGCCGAACGATCGTCCCTGTGGGCGGAGGTTGAGGCCCGGGGACACTGTCCCTCCGCACCCACGGTCTGTTCAACGGCAAACTACCGACGAGTGTTCCTGAGCGGGGCGCGGTGAGTGGTGATGTGCGTCACTTGCCATTGGTCCAGTCCAGTAGCTCGTCCGCGGACCAGGTCGTCAGCACCCGTTCGGCGGGCACCCCGCACTCCTCGGCCCGCGCACAGCCATTGAGCTGCCAGTCGAGCTGGCCGGGCGCGTGCGCGTCGGTGTCGATCGAGAACAGCACGCCCGCGTCCACGGCCTTGCGCAGCAGCCGCCTCGGCGGATCGAGCCGTTCCGGACGGCTGTTGATCTCCACGGCCGTGCCCGACTCGGCACACGCGGCGAACACCTCGTCCGCGTCGAACTCCGACTCCGGCCGCGCCCGGCCCCCGTCCCGACCGATGAGCAGCCGCCCGGTGCAGTGCCCGAGGATGTCCGCGTGCGGATTCCGTACGGCGGCCACCATGCGCCGGGTCATGGCGCGGGCCTCCATACGCAGCTTGGAGTGCACGGAGACCACCACCACGTCGAGCCGCTCCAGCAGCTCGGGTTCCTGGTCCAGCGAGCCGTCGTCGAGGATGTCGCACTCGATGCCGGTCAGCAGCCGGAACGGCGCCCAGGTCTCGTTCAGCGAGGCCACCACGTCCAACTGCTCGCGCAGCCGCTCCGCGGACAGCCCGCGGGCCACGGTCAGCCGGGGCGAGTGGTCGGTCAGCACCGCCCAGTCGTGGCCGAGCCGGGCCGCCGTACGGCCCATCTCCTCGATCGGGCTGCCGCCGTCCGACCAGTCGGAGTGGAGGTGGCAGTCGCCGCGCAGCAGGGCCCGCAGTTTCTCGCCGCCGGGGCCGGACGGGGCAGGGGCCTCGGCCTCCAGCTGCTCCAGATAGGCGGGGACCTGTCCGTCCAGGGCCTCGCGGGCCACCTGCGCGGTCTTCGGGCCGATGCCCTTGAGGGACTCCAGCGTCCCGGCCGCCGCGCGTTCGGCGAGCTCGCCCTCGGGCAGTTCCGCAAGGACCCTGGCGGCCGTACGGAAGGCGCGTACGCGGTACGTCGGGGCCAGGGACCGTTCCAGCAGGAAGGCGATCCGGTCCAGTGCCTGCACGGGATCCATCGCCGCCTCCTACCGCGGGCGGTCCCCGGCCGGGCACCGTGGACCACTCGCGTCCGCCCATTGCGTTCTAGGCTCTATTGCATGACGGAAATCGCCAGCCCGCACATCTCCGCCCCGCGGATCACGGTGCTCAAGGTGCAGCCGGGCACCCCGCCGTTCCGCATCGTGCAGATCGACGGGGAGATGGTCTGCGAGGCCGAGGGCATCACCGACGTCCTCCAGGTCGCGGCCGTGTGCGGCATCACGGTCCGCGACCTGGACGACCCGGACAACGAGACCTGGACCGATGCCGCCCCGGTGGACAACAGCGCGGTCCCGCTGCCCTTCAACAACGGC